>JAXDQQ010000105.1:0-6633 GCA_034667805.1 Thermoplasmata archaeon
ACCGTTCCAGGACGGCGAGGCTATGGAGCATTGTCCTCAGTTTCCCGAGATTATTCTCCAGCGTAGGGCAAGTTCTCCACGTGTTACTGAGCAGTCTGCCGAGGGCCGAACCCTCTCGACTCGCATGGCTTAAGCGAAACCCAATAGCGGTGGCCGCTGGCAGGATCAACCAGAATTGATCCACCAACACGGTCATGTTGATGGATGATACACACGTTGTGCACCATCCGTTTCAGGAATCAGCGGACCGACCAGGGATCACTCGATCCCGGTTCGGTTCACTTCTCTTGCATGTCTTTTGCTGTCTCGTGCATCAGGCGAGTGAGGTCACGTCGCGATCCGACCGGAGTCGGGGCGTCGGGTTTCACCGCCCTCATGGATGTCCAGCAGGCTGGATGGACCGCCTCATCGTGGGCAAATGCCCTCTCGAGGTCCAACGTGCCTGCGGGTGGTTCGCCGAGGATTATCATCAGCGGCAAGGACGCTCGCGCGTCCCTGCATATGGACCGCGAACGAGTCGCGGTCCGAGTGAGCCTTCTCCGCCCAAAAACGCCGGAAGGCGCCCTGGAGGGATCTGGTTCGGCGACCTGAGCGCCAACCCCTTGCGGGGCGACTCGGTCACTGTCCGGTGGCCGCCATATCGGCGAAGTCCACTGGGTAGGAATCGCCCAGAGGCGACCCCTATTTGTAGGCTCCGGTCGCCATGGAAGATGGCGGTGCCGAGGCCAGGATTGATCGTGTCTGCGTCGGTGGCAGACGGTTTCCCTTGCCGCCCAGGAGGGCGGGTCACAGGGTCCCGATGTCGGGAGTTTCGCCCAAAGGGGACCCCTATTTGACCGTTGGGGCGGTCAATGGGACCTTCGGCGTCTCGTCTTTCGGTTCTTCCCTTGATTGGGGGCCTGACATGATAGGGCTGCCGCCTTCCGCCCTCTCCTCTTGGGGCCCTCCTGGCGCGTTCAGTGCTGGTGGGTGTGGCCGTCGTCGTAGGTGGCGAGGAACGCCTCCATCCCTGGATTGACGCCTTGCCAGCTGAGCGTCACCAGGACGGTGTACTCGGCCTGGTATCCCCGCTGCGGCGTCACGACGACCGACCAGTCGCCGTCCGCCGGCTCTCCAGTGATGTCCTGGTCGATGCGATGCTGCGATCCGGCGCCCGTGGCCGAGCCGACGGTCGCGCCGGCGCCATCGAGGACCTTGAGGTCGAGGTCGGCGACCGGCAGCGGCGACGCGCCCGGCACGAGCACGGCCGTCAGATGGACGAGGCGCGCCGGAGCGCCGTCGAGCTCCTTGGCCTTCACGGGGCCGAAGGGATGCGTCTGCGCGCCGCTTGCAGCGGGGCCGCTGATCGTGAACCCGGTGGCGCTGCCCGTGAAGTTGTAGTCGCGCGCGGCGCGGCCGGGCTTGACGGCGAGGTGCACGGTCTGCGCGTCGCTGCCGCCCGCGGAATCCGTGACGGTGAGCCGCACCGTGAGGTTGCCACCGTCGATGGGCTCGTCGTACTGCACCGTCGCGCCGGTGAACGGCTTGCCATCGATGTCCCACGCGTAGCCCTTGATCGTCGCGCCTGGCACGAGCACCTCGGAGCCCGTCGCCGACAGCGTGAGCAGGCCGGCGTTGGCGATGACGGGCTTCTCCGGGCTCTCCGCCACGAACGTGCTCTGGAACGCCTCGAGCCCCGTCGGGTCGAAGATGCGCATGCGCGCCACCGGCACCTGGCCGGCGCTGTGGATGGCGGCGGCCTCGAGCCGTTGCGTTTCCTTGCCGTCGACCGCGACGACGATGCGCGACAACGACGGCTCGAACGCCAGGCCCTTGGCGCTCTCGAAGAGGGAATCAGCCCAGGCGAACGCGAGGCGCAGGTCTGCGCGGCCATCGGCCGGCACGCTGATGTTGAGGTCGAGCTCGATGCCGCTTTGCGCGAGCACCGCGGCGCGGTCGCCTGATCTCATGCCGGCGAACAGGATGCGCACGCCGTCGTAGTCGCCGGCCGGGACCTTGGCGTCGAGCGACACGTTCGTGCCCTTCGCCGCGAAAGCGAGGCTGGTGCCGTTGCCGTGCGCGGCCACCCAGCCGTCCTTCCCGTGCAGGAACGTGCCCTTGAGGTCCAAGCGCCCGCCTGCGAGGTCGTCGAGGACGGCGAGGCCGAAGGTCCCCTCGGCGTGGCCGCCACCGCTCCCCGAGGAAGCGCAGCCGGCCAACGCCAGCGTGCAGGCGACCGCCGCCACCGCTGAAGAGAGTCGCTTGCCGTCCATGCGCTACCTCGTGTAGCCGAAGACGGTGACGCCGAGGGTGACGCCTGGGCTGTCGGTGACGACGCCGAACTGGTAGGAGCCGACCTCGAGGTGCGTGAGGTCGCTGCGCACATGCGTGGTCGCGCCGATGCGGCCGCGCTCGTCCTGCATGCCGACGCAGTAGGACGGCGCCTGCGCGACGGCCCCCGTGGCGGGGTTGCAGACGAACCCGCTGGCGACCCAGCCCGTGGGCGACGTGACGTTGATCGCGGCGTTGGCGGCGCCGGCCGTGCTGCGGATGTACGGCACCAGGTCGAGCGGGAACCCGGGACCGACGTCGAAGGTGCCGGTGGCTCCCCAGGTGTTGCCCCCGAGGCCGGACTCCGCGTACGTGCCGGGCGCTGGCGTCCCGGAGTGGAGTTCCAGGTCGGTCACCGTCATCTCGAGGCGCCGGGCGTGGAACTCTGGGTTCGGCACTTCGCTCTCCAAGCGGATGAAGCCGCCGTGCATGTGGTGCGCGTACACGATGTGCTCGCCGGGCTGATGGATGGGCAAGAACAGGGTGTCCACGCCGATGTCGTTGTGCAGAAGGTAGCGCACGAGGCGGTCGTCGGGGCCGATGAGAAGGAAAGAGACGTCGACGTGCTCGTCGCCGGTGACGCGCTCGGTCTTGAGCACGAGGCCGGTCGCGTTCTCGGGCACCTGGATGGCGTACGCGGCGCCCGGGGCAAGGACCCCGTCGGCGAAGAACAGGTCCACACGCAGGCTGTAGTCCACGCCGTCCGGATGCACGATGCGGCCGTTGTTGACCTGCAGGCCGAGCTCGAACGGCTGGCCCTCCAGGTGGACGGCGTCGACGACGCGCTGCTTGTTGATGATGTTCCAGTTCAGCGACTCGTCGTAGCGGCCGGGGTTCGAGGCGTCGCTCGTGCCGGGCATGTCGGCCCAGATGTCGAGGTCCGCCGACGTGCCGGGGTCGCCCCACCACTTGAGGAAGGCGCGCACCTCGACGGGTTGCCCGACCGGCACCTTGTCGGCGAGGTCGAAGTGGATGATCTCGCCGCCATAGTCGAGCGGCCCGTCGTCGTTGGGCAGCTCCACGCCCGTCGAGCCCGTGCCCGGCGACAGCGTCCCGTTGAAGTAGAGGCCGAGGACCGGCGGAAGCTCCACCATGTCCGGGAAGGAGTAGCGCGTGGGGAATCGCGAGGCCAGGTTCTCGATGCGCTCCACGTCGCGCTCCGTGATCTCCTCGGGCCGCACGGTCTCGATGGCGCCGCCTTTGTCCTTGCCGGCGCAGCCCCCGAGGGCGGTGGCGAGCAGGATCGCGGCGAGCAGGAGGCAGGCGCGCGACGGCGAGCCCTTCAAGCGCGCCGCCTCCGCAGCAGCGCGAGGCCTGCAAGTGCGACGGCCGCCAACGGAAGCGCCGCCGGGGCGGGACTCTTCTTCGAGTCGCCGCCGGCGTCCGCCGTCGGGTCGGTCGTCGCGCCGGGCGCGTTGGGGTCGGCGGCGGTGCCCTCGTGGCCGGCGTGCAGGTTGCCCTTCAGCGTCTGCAGGCCGCTGCGGCCCTCCGCCGCCGTGCCGCCGCCGCTGTCGTCGACGGTGAAGGAGGCCACGGTGGCGGCGTCGACGGAGTGCTGGAAGTTGGCGATCTCGACGCTGACCGTGTAGTCGCCGGGCTTGAGGCCCTGCGCCTTGTAGTCCCACACCCAGGTGGGCTTGATGGGCTGGTAGTGGCCGGCGTGCGCGACGCTCTGCTCCAGTACCTGCTGGATGGTCCCGTCCTGGATGGGCACCTTGTTGCCGCTGGCGTCCTTGACGACCAGCTGGAGCGTGGCGGGGTCGATGTCGTAGGAGCCCCACGGCGTGTTGATGACGGAGAGCACGACGAGCTTCTCGTGGATGAACTGCGGGTACACCAGCTCGACGTCGAGCGGGTTGCGCACGGGGAGCACGACGTTGGACGGGTAGTCTTCCCCGGAGTTCAGGTTCCAGACGATGCCGGCTCCGACGGCCCCGGTGATGTACTCGTTCGAGCCGCCGGTGGGATTCTCCGTCTTCTGGTACCACTCCCATTCGACGACCAGGTTGTCCTCCTTGGGGATCACGCCGCCCGCGTTGACGAAGTCGGGGTCCCACTCGAAGGTGATGGGGAACGGCCAGACGGTGTGGCCGCCGACGACGGGCACGGTGCTGTCGAAGCTCATCATGTCGATGGATTCGGAGATGCCATGGGCGACCTTGTACGCGGCGGGCCCGCGCGTGATGACCTCGTTGAGGTCGGGCTGCTGGCTGGCGTTGGCGTGCAGGGCACCGAGGGAGGCGTGCCAGACGGTCGCCTCGACGGTCCAGTCTTGGAACGTGCCGGGGTCCCAGTTCCAGCACTCGACGGAGCAGAGAGCGACCAGCCAGCCGTGGAAGTCGGCGCTCATGTGGTAAAGGCCGGTCGCCGGCTTCGAGGTGTCGAGGTAGACGTCCTTGGTCAGGCCACGCTCGTTGTGGAACAATGTGTAGTCCCCACCCCATTCCTCCGCCGACTTCACCTGGACGAAGCCGGCCGTGCTGTACCAGAACTGCTCGTTGGACACGTAGTCGCGGCACTCCTGGTTTGCGGCGGGGGCGGGCGGCGGGTTGCCGCAGTGCGTCGTGGTCCCGATGGAGTAGTCCGCCTCGCCCGTCGGGAACTGCGTGTTCATCGGCATGGGAACGCCGCGGCCGAAGGCGAAGATGTGGCCGTAGAAGGTGATGTCCTGCCCAGGCCGAGCCTGGATCTCCTTTCGGATCTCGTCCTCGTTCTGCGTTCCGGTGGTGGCTTGCGAAGCCGCGAGGGGCACGGCGACCAAGAGCAGCAAGGCCGAGGCGACCCAAAGGCGCTTCAGGGGGTCCATCAGGAGGCGAGCCCCTCCTCTGTTCATAGCGTTTGTTGGGAATCACCGGCGTGGGACGGGCGCGCGTCAGGTCGTGAAAACGTGAGGTTCAGCCGGCCGGCCACTGGCCCGCCCGCCGCAAGGCCTCGAGCTCGGCGGGCACGTCCTCGAGCGCCCGGCAATGGCAGGCGGCCGCGATGCGACGCCGCACGTCCGTGTCCAAGGCGATCCGGCTGCGCAGGTTGTCGGCCAGCGTCCGCACCAGCCGGCCCCCGGTGCGGTCCCAGTCGACCAGCAGCACGACCGGCGGAGGGCACTGCACGAGGTCCTCCAGGAGTCCATGCAACGGTTGGCCCTTGTTGACGTGGACGTGGAAGCCGCCGATGCCCAGCCAGTCGAGGGCCGCGAGGTCGCGGCTGCCCTCCACGACGACGGTGCCCGTCTCGGCGACCTCGCGCAGCCGGTCGATCGCTTCCTCCAGCTCCCCGAGGCGCTCTTCGTCGCGCCGGCGGCGGCCCGGCGTCCTCATGCGGCCTCCAAGGCGGGCACCACGCCAACAACTTGGCGGTCGGCGTCGGAGCCGCTGGCAGCCCCTCACGCCGCCATCCTTAACCGCTAGCCTGCCAACGCAGACGAGCCCGGCCCGAAGGCCCCTCGAGACCGCACCGCGGACTGTGAGAGGGGGCGCAAAGGCCAGGCGACAGGCGCGGCACCGGACCCTCGCGGTCCAGCCGCAGTCCAGACCGGGTTCGCCCGGGATCCTGGGCCGACGCTCTACCCAGAGCGGCCCTCCCCCGAGACCTCAGACGCGACGTCATTCGATGAGGGGGAGACAACATCGGCCCGGACATCGCCGCGACCACGCCACAGGCCGACGGCGGGATGGCCTCTGCTGCCTCGCAAGAGGACGGCCGCCCGCTGGTTTGCCAGCACTGAAGTCAAGGGTACGACGGTCCCGTCATCGGGATTGGATGAAGGGCCCCGTTACAGAGCTGGGCAGCGGCGTTCATTCTCCCCTTCTACGGCTACACCGGGAAAAGGGATGACACGGGCCGAAGTCTTCAGCTGGCCTGTGCGCCAGGCCGGTTGCCGAACGGCGCGCGCGACGCCTTGCGCGCCTTGTCGCGCTTGGCGACCGCGTCCTGCATGACGTGCACGAGCGCCTGCGTGGTGACGCGGCCCTTGACGAGGTAGCCCATGGCGCCGCGGCGCTTGGCCGCCTGCTCCATCTCCTCGTCGTCGAGGCCGGTGAGCACGACGATGGGCACGTCGGCGACGGCCTGCACGAGGCGCACCAGCGTGTCGAGGCCCTGCGAGTCGGGCAGGCCCAGGTCGAGCAGCACGAGGTGGATGCCGCCCTCGATGAGGCGGCGCACGCCTTCGGCGAGGTTGGGTGCCACCTCGAGCCGGTAGGCGATGCCGTCGGTCTCGCCGAGGGCGAGGTCGAGCAGTCTTGCATCCTTCGGGTTGTCCTCGACAAGGAGCAGCGGGAGGGCGTGGTCCGCCATCGCCCGGCCATGGCCGCCGCCCTCTGATAA
>JAXDQQ010000106.1:0-6091 GCA_034667805.1 Thermoplasmata archaeon
GCCGCATCGCCTTCTATCGTGTGCCGACCGACGAGGCGATGGCCACCGCGCAGGCCGAGCGCATGCTCGCCGACCTCGCCGAAGTCGTCCCCGGCCCGCAAGCGAACGCGTTGTTGGCCGCCGCGGAAAAGTCCGGCCTCGACCTGCGCACGGTCGCCTTGCGCGCCCTCGAGCGCCTGGTCGGCCCGCAGGCCGCGCCCGGCGCCCTCGGCGCCAGCACGGCCGAGCCGGAGCCGGTCGGCAGTGGCACCATCGCCCTCTCGCTCAAGGTCGGCGCCGTCGACGGCTTCCGCTCCGGCGACGTCCTCGGGATGCTCATCAACGAGGGCGGGCTGCGCGCCGACCAGATCGGCCGCATCGACATCCTGCCGCAGATCACGATGGTCGAGGTGCCCGACGCCGAGGCGACCCGCCTGGTCGGGGCCTTGCACCGTGCCCAGTTCCGCACGCGCCGCGTCATGCCGCGGCCGGCGCCGGACTGGTACTTCAAGCCCAGTAATCTGCGTTAGTATTCCCTTTTGGAGGCAATAGGCGTTAGTCGCGACTGGGCTTCTGGTCGGGAGCCTTTTCGCGCATGGCTGTATGGCCGCCGCGGTTTGCCCGTTGCCCCTTTCCGAAATCCCATGCCGAGCCGGCAGTTCGCCGATGGGATTCACCATGGCGACGACCAAGACCCAGCAGAAGTCCGCCCGCCTCGACCGCCCTGGAGGCAGCAAGCCCTCGACCCGCTCCGGCCGGGGCCGCCCCTCCCCGCGTTCGCGCCAAGCGCAAGCCGTCGCCGCCGATGAGGCGCAGGTGCAGGAACTCATCCTTCAAGCCCTTGAGACCGAGCTGGGCGGCGTCCAGGTCTACCGCACGGCCGTGGCGTGCGCCGTGAACGAGGACCTGAAGGAAGAGTGGCAGGAATACCTCGAACAGACGGAGCGGCACGTCGAGATCGTCCAAGGGCTCTGCGAGGAGCTCGGCATCGATGCCGAAGAGGAGACCCCCGGACGCCTGGTCGTCCGCCACATCGGCGAAAGCCTCGTGCTGGCCATGCAGCGTGCCCAAGCGAGCGGCCCCGCCGTAGCCGCCCAGCTCGTTGCCGCCGAATGCGTCGTGCTCGCCGAGACGAAGGACCACCAGAACTGGAGCCTGCTCAGCGAGGTCGCGAAGGCCGGGGGCCAGTTCGCCGAAGCCATCGAGGAGGCCTGCGATGAGGTCGAGGACGAGGAGGACGAGCACCTCTACCACACGATGGGCTGGTCCCGTGAACTGTGGATCGAGAGCCTCGGGCTGCCCGCCGTCCTGCCGCCTCCCGAGGAAGAGAAGGACGTCAAGAGCATGGCCGGCGCCGCCAAGGCGAAGGCCGGCCGCAAGGCGATGGTCAAGTCGAAGAAGTCGATGTAGCGCCGCGACCCGACTTCTGCAGTCCTAGCGTCCAGCGGCAGCCAGGAGCCTGCCCTGGTGCGGCACCCACGCCACCGCCGCGTAGTGCTTGAACGACCGCGTCGGCACGGCGTAGTCATGGCAGTTCCCAGGGTCCTGCCGGTTGACGAGGAGGTTCTGGCAGCCCGATGGGCGGTCCTTGAAGCTCAGCGTGCAGCCCGTCGGCCCGAGCAGCGCGCACTGCCCGTTGCCCGAGGGGTCATAGGGGCCCGGCGGAGAGTTGAGGTTGCGCGGCCGCACGTAGTAGGCGCGGCGCAGGCGGTCAGGCGCCGTGCAGCGCTCGCAGGTGCCGTCGCAGTCGACGTCGAGGCAGTTGCGCTCCGGCCGCGGGTCGCCGTCCCACCAAGCCAGGACCAGCTTGCCCGACGCGAGCCCGTCCTTCAGCTGGGCCTCGTTGAGCTGGTCAGGGAGGTAGGCGCCGGGGAGGGTCTTGCAGCACTTGCCGCCGCAGGCCCGGCAGGTGGCCAGGTCCTCGTTGTTGGCGATGGGCAGCCCGGGCACGTTCGTCCACCCAGGCCCACGGCTTATGGACCCTGCGGCGGGTGGCCTGGACGTGCCCCCGGCCGGGAAACCGACCTACTTCGCCGCGCCCGCCAAGTTCGACGCCTGGCTCGCCAAGAACACCGGCAAGCGTGACTCCATCGTCGTCGGGTTCTGGAAAGTGGGGACGGGCAAGCCCTCGCTGACATGGGCGCAGTCCGTCGAGGTGGCCCTTCGGCATGGCTGGATCGACGGCGTGCGCCACTCGCTCGGCCCAGACTCGTACGCCATCCGTTTCTCGCCGCGCAAGCCGAGCAGCCATTGGAGCCTGGTGAACGTCAGGACCGCCAAGCGGCTGCTGCGAGAGGGTCGCATGACGCCGGCTGGAGAGGCGGCGTTCGCGGCGCGGCGGGGCGACCGCATCGGCCGCGCGTCGTACGAGCAGCGCAAGGCGGCCAAGCTTGGCCCGGCCGAGGCGCGGCGCTTCAAGGCCGACGCCAAGGCGTGGGCGTGGTTCTCAGCGGCCGCGCCGTCCTACCAGCGAGCCTGCGCCTCGTGGGTCCAGAGCGCCAAGCGGCCGGAGACGCGCGAGCGGCGCTTGGGCCACATCATCGCCCATGCGCACAAGGGCGAGGTGGTCCCGCAATACCGGTGGCGCAAGGCCAAGGCCCGCGCGCCGGCCTCCGGCAAATCCAACTAGAATCCCGGACTCCGAACGGTCGTGGACCTGGCCGAGAAGCTGCAGACGAAGGACGCGGCCCTCGCCATCGTGAACGCGCCCAAGGGCTTCGCCGCCTGGACCGGGCCCACCGCGAAGGACCCGAAGTCGGCCAAGGCGGTGCTGGTGTTTATGCGCAACGCCGACGAGCTGCGTGTCTACAGCGCCCCGCTGGTGGCCGCCGCCCGGCGCGACGTCATCGCCTACCTGGCGTACCCGAAGGCCGGCCAGCTCGGCACGGACCTGACGCGCGACAACATCTGGGTCATGCTGCAGGAGCAGGGCATCCGCCCCGTGCGCCAGATCGCCATTGACGACGTCTGGTCGGCCCTGCGGTTCAGGCCGGCCGAAGAAGAATAGGGTGGAAAGAGAGGCAGAGGGCGACGGGCATGCGGCTGTCGCCGCAGGCGCGCCGACGGCGCTGATGCGCGCTCGGCTTACTTGTGGACGACCGTGACGTCGCCGCCATCGTCGTCGTGGTGGCCACTACGGACGCGCGAGCGATCCTCGGGCGCGTTGTCGGCGAAGCTCATCACGGCCAGGCCGATGATCAGCAGGACGCCGGCGGCCAGGAGGCCGACGGGGACCCAGCGGTCGAGGCCCGTCTGGAAGAAGAACATCGCCAGGGCGAACACCACGAGGATGACGCCGAGGAAGTAGAGGATGGCGCGGCCCGCGCTGACGGCCATGCTAACAGCCTCCGCGGCACACGGTCAGGGGCAGGCTTGTGGACGCTTCGTTGGCGTTCATGCGGAAGGAACGAAGCCGTCGGTGAAGAGGACTCGCCTGTGGGCCACGACGCCTTAATAGGGCGCCAGGGTTGGCCGCGCCGTCCATGTTCAAGGCGAAGGTGAAGGCCGAGGTCCTGAAGACCATCCTCGACGCCGTCTCGACCCTGGTCGACGAAGCCAAGATCCAGGTCACGCCCGAGGGCATCTCGCTCAAGGCCGTCGACCCGGCCCACGTCGCCATGGTGGACCTCTCGATCGGCAAGAAGGCCTTCTCCGAGTACAAGGCGACCGACATGGACATGGGCGTCGACCTTGACAAGCTGAAGGACATCCTCAAGCTCGCCAGCGCGGGCGAGATGCTCGACATCGAGTACAAGGAGGACCAGCACCGCCTCGTGTTCAAGGTCGGCCACGTCACGCGCCGCATGGCCCTCGTGGACACCGCCAACATGGGCGACCCGAAGGTCCCCAACCTCAACCACCCGAACCCCGTCACGGTCCTCGCCACGGAACTGAAGAACGGCATCCGCGCGTCGGAGGCCGTCTCGGACCACATCGCCCTCGTGGCGCACGGCAAGACCTTCGAGCTCATCGCCGACGGCGACACCGACCAGGTCCACCTGAGCCTGTCCGACGGCGACCTCATCAAGATCCAGGCGCCGGACAAGTCGCGCAGCCTGTTCTCGCTCGACTACTTCTCCAACATGAGCAAGGTCGTCGGCGACGCGAGCCCCATCACGCTCCACCTCGGCACCGACTACCCGGTCAAGCTCGAGTTCGACATCGCGGACGGCAGCGGGCACATCATCTACCTGCTCGCGCCCCGCATCGAATCGGAGTAAGGCTTCCTTGCGAGCGGCCCTCGCCCTCGCGCTCGTCGCCCTCTCCATCGCCGGCTGCCTCGAGTCCTCGCCGGATGGCGGCGAAGCCGACGGCCACTATGTCTACTTCAGCTGGAGCCACTCGCAGAAATCCTGCGTCAACGGCCGTTGCACGTACGGCAGCAACAGCGAGCCGTTCTCGCAGACCCTGGAGTGCGCCTCCATGCCGATGCAGAGCTGGGACGCCAACGGGTGGGTCCACGGCTCGGTCACCGCCCGGGTCAAGGACGGCTCCGGCGCCGAGGTCGGCAAGCACATCGTCTCCGGCAATGGGAAGGGGTCCGAGGTCGTGCAAGGAAAGGCTGGCACCTGGACCTTCGAAGGCACGACGAGCGACGCCAACGGCAGCATGCAGATGCGGCTGACCTGCCAGTGACGAAGGCCAAGCCTGCCGCCCTTCGGCGGCGAACGAGAACCTGCCCGGAACCCATTTGAAGGCAGGACACAGGTCCAATCCTCGGTGGTCCCGACCATGCGTCCCCTCCTGTTCCTCCTCGCCGCCGTCGCCGCCGTCGCCCTGTCGGGCTGCATGGGCAACGCCGTCACCATCTCCGGTCAAGGCTACAAGACCGGCAGCGAGAGCCGCACCCTCAGCTGCGGCGACCACGGCCACATCGCCCTGGGCATCCAGGGCGCCGGCAAGATGAGCGTCAGCGTCCTCGACGGCGCCGGCAAGACCGTCTACTCCGAAGGCGGCGCCAGCGCCGGCCAGGACGGCTCCGCACAGGAACTGCATGGCCAGCCGGGGACCTGGACCTTGAAGGTCAGCACCGGCTTCGGCTACTCCGGCCAGTACGGCATCACGCTCTCCTGTTAACGTTCGGCACCTGCTCCAGTCAGGCCTTCAACCCCCACCGACTCGTGATCCCCATGCGAACCCCGCTGCTCATCGCCACGACCCTGTTGCTCGGCATCGGCCTCTCCGGCTGCACTCAGGGGACCGGCGACTGCTCCGGTTCCTCGATTGCCAGCAACGAGGGCAACCTCGCGTTCAATGGCGCCTGCACCGGCACGCAGAGCAGCACGTTCAGCTGCGACGGCAGCGGCGAGGCCAGCGTCGCGATCAACCTAGCCAAGGGTGAGGTCGAGGTGACCATCAAGGACGATGGCGGCGACACCATCTACCACAAGGAGCAGGGCTCCGGGCCGTTCGCCGACGACCACGACCTGACGGGCAAGTCGGGCCAGTGGACGGTCAAGGCCGAGCGCAAGGGCGACATCAGCGGCCAGTACGCCATCAACGTGGACTGCGAGTGATCCCCATGCGGACCCTGCTCCTCGCGACGCTCATTCTCGGCCTTGCCCTTGCCGGCTGCTCCGGCAAAAACGACGTCTCCAACGGCCCCGACGGCCAGACCGTCGCCGGCGGCGGGAGCCTCACCTACAACGGCGCCAGCAACGGCTCACACACCGACGACGTCGAATCGGACGGATCGTGCTCGCTCCACCTCACGGCCAACGTGGGCATGGGCAAGGTCAAGGTCACGCTCACCACGCTCGAGGGCACGACCGTCGACCAGACGGTCAGCGGCCCAGGCCAGTTCGACGGGACCGTTGGGGACGCCAGCGGCAAGGCCGGCACCTGGACCCTCAAGGCGGAGCGCAGCGGGGACACCTACGGGTCCTTCTCGGGGCAGTACACGGCCCGAGCCGTTTGCTGAAAGCCGAACTTTCCGCCGGCGCCGCCAAAAAAGATGAAGCGCAGACCCGCCGATGGTGGTCAATGGCAAGCGTCGCTTGGGCCGTGCTGTGGCTGGTCATGGGTTCGGTGGCGATGGCCGGCTGCTCCGACGACCTTGAGGAACATGCCCGGCTCTCGTTCTCAGGCGTCGGCGACGGTCACGCGCAGAGCC
>JAXDQQ010000107.1:0-6134 GCA_034667805.1 Thermoplasmata archaeon
GCATCGGCAGCGGCGTGGCGGCCACGCCCTGCGGCTTCACGGCGGGCTGCCTTGGCACCGTCGCCCCTGACGCGCTGAACTGACGCACGGGCTCGTCCCTCAATCCCTATCGGGCTGCCGGCCCGAGGCTTGGGCATGGGAGCCCTTGGCTGGATCTTGATCATCGTGCTCGTCCTCATCCTTTTCGGCGGCCTCTCGCTCAGCTTCGGCTGAACGTTCGATTTCCCGGACGCTGAACGTTCGATTCCCCGGACGAGGCGCAACCTCCTTCCGCCGTCGTCGTGGGCGTGGTCGATGACCACGACTTGGCCCTCATGGAATAGCGACTCCCCGAAACAGGGATTCCAACGAATGACCCGAATGCGGTCAAGTCGTCGCTTCGTTGGGATTCGTGCAATCCCTGTTTGGGCGTGGTCGCAGTCGCCGTCGGAAGACGTCAAGACGTCACGGAGTAGGAACGGCGCCGCGGCTTCCCATTGGCTGCCGACCCCCTACACCTCTCTGGGTCGATCCCTTCACGGCACGTTGGGCTCGTGGCCTTCGCGCGTGTGCTGCTGCAGCGCCGCGTCGCTGGCGAACAAGGCACCGCACGCGACGCACCGCATCGGGGGCTCCATGGGGGGCCCTGCCGGGTCGCGGACCCGCTTGGCCTTGCCCGGGCCCATGCCGGGGATCGGGGCCGTCCCGTCGCCCAGGGGGCGCTTGGGGCCGCGAGGGCCGTCACGCTCGTCGCTCATGGGAGTGGGCTTGGCCCGGCCAAGTCAGTAAGCGCTTCGCCGGCCTGACTTGTTCGGCCTCAGGCGCCGCTCAGCGGCTCGACGGCCGGCGCCGGCGCCTGCGGGCCGTGCATGGCCCCGGGGCTCGCCTCGAGCGAGTTGACGAGGGCGCGGATGTAGGTGCTGAGGCGGTCGGTCTTCGACTCGAGCTTCATGATGAGCTCGTCCAGCCCCTTGACGGACTTCTGCGCCTCCGGCGGGAGGCCCGGCGTCTCGTCGAGCACCAGGATGTAGTTGCTCAGCGCGGCCAGGAGGTTCCAGTAGTCGTGGAAGACGGCGCGCACCTCGCGCTGCATGTCGCGGCCGGCGGGGGCGTTCGTGGGTCCCCCGGCAGGCCCGAGGACCTGCTTGAGCAGGCGGGCGAGCTCGGCCTTGCCGAACGGCTTGGCGAGGTAGCCCCAGGCGTCGTAGCGCGCGGCGGTGGTGGCGAGGTCGGTGCCGGCCGAGAAGAAGACGAGCGGGACCTCCGCGGTGCGCGGGTTGAGGCGCAGGGCCGCGACGAGGCCGGCGACGTTGAGGCCGGGCATCTTGAGGTCCTGCAGGATCAGACCGGGCTTCTCGCGCTCGACGGTGTCGAGGATGTCGCCCGGCTCCGAGACCTGGATGGCTTCGTAGCCCAAGGCCTCGATCAGGAGGCCGGTGCTCTCGAGCACGTCTGGCTCGTCGTCGACGATCAGGACTTTGGCCTTCATGGCCATACAGGTCGAGCCGCGGCCCAGATGGCCCTTCAGGAGCAACATGAAGGCCTCCGTCGAGCCGGTCGGGGGCGTTCGTGCCACCCCCGTTTGGGCGTCCGTCCCCCTATCCGGCAAGCACGCGCTGGACTTCGGGGCGGATGCGCGACTCCATGACGAGGTAGCCGACGCCGTTGGGGTGGAGACCGTCGTCCGAGTAGCGGCTGCCGTCGAGGCCGTCGAGGACGTCGAGGACCAGGCCGGTGCCGTGCCGGGCCGCAAGCTCGCGCAAGGCGTCCTCGAAGCCGGTCTGGTAGATCCAGAAGCGCACCCCGACGAGCACGACGGGGATGCCGTCCGCCTGCAGCTCCGTGAGCATCCGGTCGAGCGCGTCGGTGCACGAGGCCACCGAGTAGCCCCGCATCGCCTCGTTCGCGCCGAACGCGATGACGACCAGGCGGGGATGGCGGGCGATGACATCGTCCTGGAGGCGCGCCAGCGCCTCCTCGGCGGTCTGGCCCGAGATCCCCATGTTCAGCACCGGGATGCCAAGGTCCGCCGCCAGCACCGCCGGGTAGGACTCGTTGGCGCTGGCCCCGAAGCCCGCCGTGAGCGAGTCGCCGAAGGCGACGATGGGCCCGGGCTGAGGGGTCGCTTGGCCCAGGTCGCCCACCTGCGCAAGGCCTACGGCGAAGGACACTGCGAGTAGGGCAGCGAGGATCCGCACTCGGCGACCTCGACGGGCGGCGGGATGGCCATTCAGGCGCGAAGCGCGTCAGGGACTCGTCCACGGGCAAGACGAAGGGCAGCGCCGCTGGGCGTCGCTGAGCCTCCTGGAGGCGGGCGGCCGGGGGCCATCGACTCCTTATAGCAGCCGTGCAGGAACGGGGCTCCTTTTAGCAACCCGAGGTCGCGTCAAGTAGTCCAGCGGACCCAGGTGGGTTTGCAGAAGGGGCGGGTCACACTGGCCGAGCCAGCAGACCCACGCCGGCCTCGGCCGGTCGAGCCCCCTCGCCCCGGTCCCCACCCATGAACCACCTACCGTCAGGACTACCGACAGGTCTCGCGACCTTGATCTTGCTCGCCGGAGCCGTCTTGCTCTCCGTCGTGCCCGCCAACGCCGACGCCGCCACAGGCGCCGGCACCGGCACCCCCGTGCTCTTCGGCATGGACTCCGCCTCGATGGCCGACCAGGCCGCCGCCGGCGTGAAGGCGGACTACGCCACCTTCTGGATCGGCCCGTGGACCCTCAACTCCGGCTGGGGCGGCCCCGATGGCCAGCTCACCGCCATGAAGGACGCCGGCGTCACTCCGGCCATCCACTTCTACTACTGGGGCGACGACATCACCCCGACCTGCGTCGAGAACGGCTGCTGGTCGAGCCTGCACAACGCGCAGAAGACCCGCGCCGGCTGGGAGACCCTCGGCACGCAGATGACCGACCACCTGACCGCGAAGATGGGCGGCAAGCCCGTCGTCGTGTTCCTCGAATCCGAGTTCAACAAGGGCGGCATCTCGTCCTACGAGCCGTTCGACGGCTACCTGGCGGCCATGTCCGACAAGCTCCACGCCGGCTACCCCAACGCCATCGTCGTCCTCGGTTACGGCAACTGGGACGACGGCAAGTGGGGCAACTTCGACCGCGCCGTCGCCGCCAGCGACATGGTCGGCCTGCAGGCGATGCGCGGCTCCACCAAGGACTCCGCCGCCGCCTACGACGCCCTGTACGACGGCACCCTCGCCGGCGTCAAGAAGCTCAAGGCCCTGTTCCCGGGCACGCCCATCATGCTGACCGACGTCGCCCTGTCGAGCTACCCGGAGGCCACCTACACCCAGGAGCAGGCCGACAACCTCGGCAAGTTCTTCACGGGGATGGCCGCGCTCAAGAGCGCCGGCGTCACCGCCATCATCTACCGCTCGTGGCACGACTCGCCCAACATGGACCTGGCCAACTACTACGGCCAGGCCGAGCGGCACTGGGGCCTGGCGACCGCGTCGCAGACCAAGCCCTCGGGGCAGGTGTGGATCGACGGCGTCAAGGCGGAGCGCGCAGGCGGCTCGCCAGCGGCGGCGACCCCGACCCCGGCGCCGACCGGCCCGTACTCCGCGACCTTCACCACGCACTCCGCCTCGAACCAGGATTGGGTGCAGGAGAAGGTCGTCGCCACCCCCGGGGCGGCCAAGGTCGACCTCCGCGTCAACGGCGGCGCATGGCAGCCCCTGAAGCTGCAGAGCTACGGCGACTGGACCGTCGCGACGCACATCGCGATGGGCTCCGAGGTCGTCTTCCGCGCCCTCGCGGCGGACGGCCGCGTCAGCCAGGCGCCGGCCCAGCAGTGGCTCGGCGCCGCGCCCGCCCCCTCCGAGACGGCGACGCCGGCGGCCGGCGGCGGGTCGAGCCCGCCCTCCGCGACGGCCAGCGCGGCCCCGGCCGCGGCGCCGGGCGCGAGCCTGCCGGACTCCCCCGCGGCCTTCACGGCCACGTTCGCTCCGCAGCGCGCCTGCCTGGACTGGTGGATCGAGACCGAGGTCCGCTCGGACCAGCCCATCGCCCTCGTCGAGGCCAGCCTCGACGGCGGCGCCTGGATGCCGCTGCCGATGTCTTCGTGGGGCACCTACGTCGCAAGCGTCCACGCGCCGGACGACACGTCCGTCGTGTTCCGCGCGACCTCGACGGATGGCAGCTGGGTCACCAGTCCGGCGATCCTATGGTAGTCCGCGCCCCGCCGACCGTGCGGACGGCGGCACCCGCGGATTCGCAAGACCACCCGTGTGCCTATTGCGGCCTCTCTGGCCTGGGCGGCGGCCCTGAACCAGGGACGAATGCGGCGTCGGCCCCGGTGGCAAGGACACGCTGAAGGGGACCTGCCCTTCGTCCCTCGGGGGTTCGTCCCCGAACCCATTCAGCCTCGCAGGTCGCAGCCACGAAGGTGCGCATCACCCTCGTCTCCCCGTTCGACCCAAGCCCTCGCCTGGGCTCGGACGGCGCGGAGCGGGTCGGTGGCGTGGAGCGGGTCTTCGGCCAGGTGTCGCGCAACCTCGCGCGCCGTGGCCATGACGTCACCCTCGTCTGCTCGACCAAGGGCGCAGCAGCCTCCACGTCCGAGGACGGCGTCAACATCGTGCGCTCGCCGCGCCGCGCCACGTTCCTCGAGGCCCCCGTCGCCCGCCTGTCGCGCAGCGTCCCCAACGACTCCGACGTCGTGCACGTCGCCGCCACGTATCCCTTCACGACTCCCTGGGTCCTGCGCCGCGCCCGCGAACTCGAGGTGCCGTCGGTGCTCGACTTCCACTTCGAGCCTTCCCCCGCCACGCTCCTCGGCCGCATGGCAGCGAACGTCTACCGCCACATCGGCCCGCGCGACTACCGCTTCGCCTCCCTCGCCCTGGTGCGCTCCCTCGCCTACGGCCACAGCGCCCCGAGCCTGAGCCACGTCCCGGTGGACCGCTGGCGCGTCGTTCCCAACGGCATCGACCCCGAGCGCTTCAACCCGAAGGGCCCGGCGCGCGCCGGCGACTACCTGCTCTACGTCGGCCGGCTCGTCGTGTACAAGGGCGTGCCCGTCCTGTTCCAAGCCCTGGCCTTGCTCCGTCTCGGCCTGCCGCTCTACATCGCCGGCGAGGGCCCCATGGGCCACACGCTGCGCCTGCAGGCCCGCACCCTCGGCCTCGACGTGCGCTTCCTCGGCCGCGTCCCCGAGGAGGACCTCCCCGCGCTCTACCGCGGCGCGCGCCTCACCATCCTCCCCAGCGTCAACCGGCAGGAGTGCTTCGGCATCAGCCTGCTCGAGAGCATGGCGTGCGGCACCCCCGTCGTCGCCTCGCGGCTGCCCGGCGTCGCCGAGGTCGCCTCCGTCGGCGGCCTCTTGGCGGAACCCGGCGACCCGAAGTCGCTGGCCCGCCAGTTGCGCGTGGCCTTGCAGGACGGCATCCTGCCGCGCGGGCCCAAGCTGGCGGCCGCAGTGCACAACGACTACTCGTGGGCCGCCGTCACCGACCGGCTCGAGTCCGCCTACCGCGAGCTCGTGCGCGACCCCACCGCCGTCGGCGGGCCCCCTCAGGCCATGCTGGCGGCCTGAGCCCGTGCGCATCCTCGCGGTCACCCCTTACTACGCCCCAGAGGGCGGCGGGCTCGAGCGCTACGCCAAGGCGGTCCTCGACCGGCTGGCGGCACGCGGCCATGACGTCGAGACGATGGCGCTGACGCGCACCGGCCGCGGCGACTGCTCCAGCGACGGCGTCCACGTCGAGCGCACGCGCGCGAGCCTCTGCCTCGGCAACGCCCCGCTCCACCCCGGGTTCTACGCCAAGGTCGGCCGCCGGATCCGCGCCATGCGCCCCGACCTCGTCGTGGCCCACACGCCAGTCCCGTTCCCCGCCGAGATGGCCGGTCTCGCGGCCCGCCGCGCCAAGGTGCCGTTCGTGGTCACCTACCACGCGGGCAGCCTCCGCGGCAGCTCCCCGGCGCTCGGGGCGCTGGCCGCCCTCGACCGCGCCACCGTCGAGCGCCGCATGCTCGCCGGCGCCGCCGGCCTCATCGCCGTCGGCCCCTACGTGCGCGACCACGCCCTGGCGCGCCACCGCGACCGCGTCACGCTCGTGCCGCCCGGCGTCGACTCCTCCTGGTTCAGCCCGGTCCCGACGGCAGGGCAAGGAATCCTCTTCGCCGCCCCGCTCGCGTCGT
>JAXDQQ010000108.1:0-2557 GCA_034667805.1 Thermoplasmata archaeon
CGTCGACCAGATCGTCCTCTCCACGCAGATCCAGACCGGCCAGCTGCGCCCCATCCCGTTGCCCACCCCGGTGGACGACTGGCTGCACGTCGCCGCCGACCGCTTCTCCCCGCAGGCCCAGCAGGAGAGCCGGCCGTTCTCCATCAACAGCGACACCCATGCCACCATCGCGATGGACCGCAGCCGCATGGACCGCGTCCTCTCCGCGATGCTGGGCAACGCCTTCCGCTTCTCCGGCAAGGGCGACCCCGTCGAGGTCACCGCGACCACGGCGGGCAACCGCCTCGTGGTCCAGGTGCGCGACGGCGGCATGGGTTTCACGGCCGAGCAGGCGCAGATGCTGTTCCAGCCGATGCGCCACCCGCACGACCCCCACAGCAACGCGCAGGTCGGCGCCGGCTTGAGCCTCTTCGTGGCCAAGGGCATCGTCGAGGCGCATGGCGGCCACATGTGGGCCTCGTCGCCCGGCCCCGGCCGCGGCGCGACCTTCGGCCTCGAGATCCCGCTCGTCGCGGCCGTCGACACCTCGATGCCCCTTGGCATCCCGGCCGACTACGTCCCGGCGCCCTAGAAACGCGCTACGGTTGCTGGCCGGCCTTCTCGAAGGCGTCGGCCGCCTGCGCCGCGTCCTCCGCGCGCTGCTCGCGCCGGTGCTTGACGCGCATGCCGACGAAGAGGACTGCCAGGAGGAGCACGGTGACGATGGCGACGGCCGTGTAGCCCAGGATCTTGCTGAGCCGCTCAAAGCCAAGTCCGGCGAGGTAGCCGAGGGCCACCAGGCTGCTGGCGGCCAAGAGCGACGCCAAGGCGTCGGCGGCAAGGAAGCGCCACGTTGGCATGCCGGTGGCGCCCGCGAGGTACGGGCCGAAGGCGCGGCCGACGGGCTGGAAGCGCGCCAGCACGACGGACTTGATGCCATGGTCCTCGAACAAGGCGGTGAGCCGGGCGGAACCGCCGGGGGTCAGCTTGAGCTTCCATGGCAAGCGGGTCAGCGGCGCCACGCCCCAGCGCCGGCCCAGGACGAAGCCCATGGTGTCGCCAAGGAAGCCGCCGACGAGGATCGTGGCCGTGAGCACGAACGGGTCGAGGCGGCCTTGGCCGGCGAGGAAGCCGGCCCCGAAGAGGATGGTCTGGCCCGGGACCAGCATCCCGATGGCCGGC
This sequence comes from Thermoplasmata archaeon, assembly GCA_034667805.1. GTDB lineage: Archaea > Thermoplasmatota > E2 > JACPAO01 > JAHFTW01 > JAHFTW01. The sequence goes on from JAXDQQ010000108.1 coordinate 1,162, forward strand.
GCGGACTCCGCGAAGGCCGTCACGAGGGTGATCGCGTACAGGATGACGGGCTTCACCCCGAGGAGGTCGGCCAGGGCCACGCGGCCGCCGACCAAAGGGAGCCATATCCCCTTTGCGACGGGCTCCTTTGACCACAAGGCGTGGTGCTGCCGAGCCCTGGCCCAATTGTTTAATCCCTGGCAGGCCGTTGGAGATGGGATTGTGGATGCCTGGAAAGACCGCAACTTGTCCCCGCCGCTTCGACTGCATACGCCTGCTGATGTGGGGTTAAGAAATGAGGGAGAATCGCCTCCTGTGAACCGCAGTTCGCGTGGTGCGAGGCGCCCGAAGGTCCGCATCGGCATCAGCCCGGACCCGACCCTCCTGGAATGGGTCGACAACATGACAGGCCCCGGCAAGCGCTTCGCCACCCGGACGCATGCCTTCGAGGCCGGCATCGCCTGCCTGGTCGAGCAGTTCGGCGGGCCCAAGTGATGGTCCTGGCCGGTCGTCGTCGGCCCAGACCGCCCCTCCCTTGATGCCGGGGCCGTTGCCTTCCCATGGCGCAGCCGCCGCCCATCCTGCGAGCCGCGCTGCTGGTCGCCCATTCGCCGGCGGCCAAGCCGGAGCTGCTGCAGCGCCTGGCCGACCGCATCGTCAAGGCGGCCGACGCCGAGATCGCGCAGGCGACGGGCGTCCAGTGGGAGTTCGTGACGCCGCTGCCGCGGGCCCTCGACGAGGCCAAGACGCACAGCGTCGCCGACTTCCTCTCCAAGGCCATGACGGCGATGAGCGAGGGCCTGATGGACCTCGTCGTCGTGCTCACGGACGTGCCGCTGAGCGGCCAGGACAAGACCCTCGTCTACGGCTCCCACTCGCGCACCGCCCGCGTCGCCGTGATGTCGACGCACCGGCTGCTGCAGGGCGGCGACGGCGACGCGGTCCGCAAGGTCACCGATGCGACGGTGGTACGGAACGCCGAGGCGCTGTTCCTCCACCTGCTCGGCCACCTCGTCGGGCTGGTGCATCGATGGCAGCCAGGGGACCTCATGGCCTCGTTCCGGTTCGACGCCAAGCGGCCCGAGCCGCGCTTCACCGAAGACGAGCGCAAGAAGCTCAAGCGCAAGGCGCGCAAGATCCCCGACCAGAAGGTCGAGGCCGCGGGTCCCCTCATGTCGTTCGTCTTCCACGTGGTGAGCGCCTTGCGCAACCTCGGCGTGGTGATGGTCCCGGTGCTGCGCGGCCGGGCGTTCAAGATCCCGCTCGCCATGACGACGATGCTGACGGCTGCGCTCATCCCGACGCTGGTCCTGGTCTTCACCGGCGAGGCCTGGCTGGTCGGGCTGGGCATCACGACGCGGGCCACCGTGTGGTTCGCGGTCTTGGTCGTGCTCGCCGGGTCGCTGTACCTGGCGAT
>JAXDQQ010000109.1:0-3027 GCA_034667805.1 Thermoplasmata archaeon
CAAGGTCACCTTCGACCTGGCCGAGCTGGCCCGCGACGCCGTCGATGCGCGCCAGACCGAGGCGCTGCAGCAAGGCGTCCAGCTCGCCCTCCACGTCCACAAGGCGCTGCCCGTCTCCGGGCAAGCCGACTCCATCCGCGACGTCCTCGACCGCTTCCTCGACCTCGCCCTGGCCGCCAGCCCCGCCGGCTCCGCCGTCGCCGTGGAGGCCAGCCTGCACGGCCCGGACGCCGTCCTCACCGTGCGCGACTCGGGTCCCGGGCTCACGGCGCGCGACGTCAAGGGCGCCTTCGAGCCGTGGAGCGGCAAGGGCCTGCACGACGCCTCGGGCGACCTTTCGCTCCATCACTCCCGCAGCCTCGTCGAGGCCGACGGCGGACGCGCGTGGGCCGAAAGCGACGGACCTGGCCAGGGGCTCCTCCTGGCGTTCGCGCTGCCCGTCCTGAAGGACGGCGGCTTCGCCCGGTGATGGAGCGGCCGCGCCCCCATCCGGGTACTTAGTCCCTGGCCGCCCGGCGTAAATACGGGATGGCGAGCCAGAGGGAGCCGCCACTCCGGCCCAGGAGGCCGAACCATGCGCAACCCATCCGCTCCAAAAGGCACTCCAAAGGGACGCCCTGCCAAGGACGACCTCAAGGACGACCTGCGCAACGACCTGACCGGAAAGTGGCGCGCCTTGCCGTTGCAGGCCCGCCGGGCCTCGCGCGGACCCAACCTCGACGCCAGGGACGCGGACGACCTCGTCGAGGACGTGTTCATGCAGTCCGGGCCGGCGACCAAGGGCCTCCCGGTCGCTCCGCTGCCGCCCGCTCCGCGCGCCGCCGCGGCGAAGGCGATCCCGCCGCCAGCGTCCGCCAAGCCGGCCGCCGCCAAGCCCGCGGCCGCCAAACCGATTCCTGCCGTCCCGGCGTCGGCGCAGTCGGCCGCTCCGTCTTCACGCGCCTCGCCGTTCGCAGCCCCGCCGTCGTCCCGCGCCTCGCCATTCTTGGCGACCGACAAGGCGAGCCAGCACCTGGCGGTCTACGGCCTCGCCAGCGACGCGCCGCGCCGCCGCAAGACGGGCCCGCCCGCCGTGCCGACGCCGCCTGGCGCGCCGCGCCCGCACTCGGTCCACATCCCGGAGCACGAGGCGCCCGCCAGCATCAAGCTGGGCTCCATCTGGGCGCGCGCCGCCGCCACGGAGATGCGGCAGTTCGCCCTCGAGATCGCCAAGATCGGCCTGCTGATGCACCAGGGGCTGAAGGGTAGCCACATGGACGGCCTGCACAGGCGCCCGATGCGGGCCCTCGCCTGGACGACGGCCTTCCTGTTCTCCATCACGTTCCTCGGCAGCGCCATCGCGGTCTCCGCGCACGGCGCCTCCGGCCAACCGGGCGAGCCCGCGGCCGAGCCTTCCGTCGCCTCCGACCTGCCCGAGCTGCCGGCGGTCCTCTACGCCGAGGGCTACGGGACCGGCTCGTCGGGCAAGGTCACCATCTGCCACGTGCCTCCCGGCAACCCTGGCAACGCCCACACGCTCAGCGTGGGCTCCTCCGCGGTGCCCGCGCACCTTGCCCACGGTGACTCGCTGGGCGCCTGCGCCGAGGACTGCGACGAGGTCGACGAGGTCATCGACGACTACAAGCTCACCATCAAGCGCGGGTCCAGCACCCTCAGCGCCGACCACATGAGCTCGGTGCGCCAGGGCGACTCCGTCCAGGCGCTCTTCAAGATCGACGCCGACTGCCAGGATGCCCCCGTCAGCCTGGCCAGCTACACGGCGAGCGGCCCCACTTGGCCGACCAGCCTGCCGCAGACCCTGTACGACTCCGAGACCGGCCTCTTCGACGCCGGGTGGCGCCAGCTCCCCTTCGTCGACGTGCCGACCTGCTACTTCCAGGCGGACCTCGTCATCGGCCCCGTCCTTTCGGGCGACCAGCTCAACTCCGGCGAGCGCTACGGCGACCGCAAGGTCGACGCCGTCAACGGCGGCACCGCGGCCTGCCCCGACCCCAAGACGCTGCCATTGGCGCTGTTCAACATCGACTGCTCGGGCGTCATCTGCAGCTTCGACGCGAGCCCGTCCTTCGACCCCGACAACGCGGGCAGCCTGCCTGGCCGGGGCATCGTGTCCTACGCGTGGACCTTCGGCGACACCTCGTCCGGCTCCGGCAAGCAGCCGGGCCACACCTACGCGGCCAACGGCACCTTCAGCGTCAAGCTCACCGTCGTCGACGACGAGGGCAAGTCCGGCAGCCTCACGCAGCCCGTGACGGTCAAGAAGCCGGCGCCCAACAACATCGCGCCCTTCGCCGAGTTCGACGTGGACTGCCCGGCGCTCTCGCTCGCTTGCACCTTCGACGGGTCGCTGTCGCACGACGTGGACGGCTTCATCACCGCCTGGGACTGGGACTACGGCGACGGCGACACCGGCAACGGCACGCTCGTCCACCACACCTTCCCCGGCGCGGGCCGCTACTTCGTGACCCTCACCGTCACCGACAACAACCCGCCGCCCGGCTCCGGGCAGCGCACCAAGGTCGTCGGCGTCCTCATCCACGTCAACGAGCCCCCCATCGCGCTCTTCGAGTTCGACTGCTCGGGCCTCGACTGCACCTTCGACGGCGACCCGTCCTTCGACCCGGACGGCAACCTCTCGAGCTTCGCCTGGCAGTTCGGCGACGGCTCGGTCGGCTCCGGCGAGCACTCGGCGCACAGCTACGCCCACGACGGCTCCTACCAGGTCAACATGACCGTCCTCGACGATGAGGGCGCCGTCGACTCGTTCAGCCAGCTCATCCACCTCGTCGGCCCGGTCAACGGCAACGACGCGCCGCACGCCGACTTCGGCTACGACTGCTCGGGCCTCGACTGCTCCTTCAACGGCACCGCGTCCTACGACACCGACGGCTTCATCGTCAAGTGGGAGTGGGACTTCGCCGACGGCAGCAACGGCACCGGCACCCTCATCGACCACGAGTTCCCGGCGCCCGGCATCTACGCCGTCGTCCTGACCGTCAGCGACGACTCGCCGCCGCCGGCCACCGG
>JAXDQQ010000110.1:0-11850 GCA_034667805.1 Thermoplasmata archaeon
CGGTCAAGAACGCCAACACCGTCCTCGCCAAGGCGGTCATCGGCCTCGACGCGGCCGACCTGAAGGGCATCGACCGCGCCATGCTGCGCGCCGACGGCACGCCCAACAAGGGCAAGCTCGGCGCCAACGCCATCCTCGCCGTGAGCCTGGCCGCCGCCCATGCCGCCGCCACCGAGAAAGGCGTCCCGCTCTATCGACACCTGGGACAGGGCCGCGGCCGCACGCTGCCGGTGCCCATGATGAACATCCTCAACGGCGGCGCCCACGCCGACACCAACGTGCGCATCCAGGAGTTCATGGTCGTGCCCGACGGCGCCGCGTCCTTCTCGGAGGCCCTGCGCATGGGGGTCGAGGTCTACCACCACCTCAAGAAGACCCTGAAGGACAAGGGCCTGGCCACCGCCGTCGGCGACGAGGGCGGCTTCGCGCCCAACCTCAAGTCCAACGTCGCGGCGCTCGAGCTCATCACGCAGGCCTGCAAGTCCGCGGGATACGAGCCGGGCAAGGACCTGCTCTTCGCGCTCGACGTCGCCGCCACGGAGCTCTTCGACGCGAAGACCGGCAAGTACGACTTCGGCCGCGACGGCAAGAAGGACCTGGACAAGACCCTGGATTTCTACGAAGGCCTCGTCGAGCGTTTCCCCATCGTCAGCATCGAGGACGGCCTGGCCGAGGACGACCACGCCGGCTGGAAGGCCATCACGGAACGCATGGGGCGCCACATCCAGATCGTCGGCGACGACCTGTTCGTCACGAACCGGAAACGCCTGGCGGACGGCATCCGCAAGAAGGAAGCCAACGCCATCCTGCTCAAGGTCAACCAGATCGGCAGCCTGAGCGAGACCCTCGACGTCATCACGCTCGCGAAGAAGGCCAAGTTCGGCACCGTCATGAGCCACCGCTCGGGCGAGACGGAGGACGCCACCATCGCCCACCTTGCGGTCGCCACGAACTGCGGCCAGATCAAGACGGGCGCGCCGGCCCGCAGCGACCGCGTGGCGAAGTACAACGAGCTGCTGCGCATCGAGGACGGCCTCGGCAAGGCCGCCACCTGGCGCGGCGGCTCGACCTTCCAGCGCTTCAAGTGACGTCCGCGGCCCGTCTCCGGGAAACGCGGGAAACCCGAGAAATCGTCGGCGGGGGCTTTCCCGGTCTCTCGGGTTTCCCGGTCCGGCCAGCGGGCGTCGGCGCGACAACGCTTTTCCGCCGACGGCCGGACTGGGCTCCGTGCGCCTGACCCCCTTCGCCCTCGCCACGGTGCTCTTCCTAGCGGGTTGCTTCCAGTCCGACCCGGCTCCCGCGGTGCGGCCGGAGGTCCCGCCGGCGGTGATGCCGCCGTTCGTGCTGGTCGAATCCGTCGTGGCCGCCGGCGACGGCGGCTCCGAGCCGAGCCTGGGCGTCGCGCCCAACGGCCACCTGTTCACCGACCTGGGCTCCGACGTCTATCGGTCCGTCGACGAGGGCCGCACGTGGACGCTCATGGGCAACCCGAGCGCGCCGGTGCCCAACTTCGACCCCGACCTGGCCGTCGACGTGGACGGCAACGTGTGGGAGTCGCGCCTCTACGTCGGCTGCGCCGCCGTCGCCGTGAGCCAGGACGACGGCGAGACCTGGTCCTCCAACCCGGCCGTCTGCCCGCTCGCCGGCGGCGACCGCCAGTACGTCGTTCCGACGACGGGTTGCGAGGCCTACCTCTACTTCCACCAGTTGCCCAGCTTCCACCAGACCGCCACGAAGACGACGGACTGCGGGCGCACGTGGCTGCCCACCGGTCCGGTCGAGTTCCCCGACCATTTCATCTTCGTGAACGGCGGTTCGGGTTGGGGCGGCGGCGGCTTCTGGAACCAGCCCACCGGCTCGGTCTTCTTCACGTTCAGCTACAACCACCACCAAGGCAGCGACCAGCTCCAGGGCACCAACGGTGCCGGCTACTCCGTCACGCGCGACGGCGGCCTCACCTGGACGGCCGCGCAGGCCGCACTGCTCGATGGACGCCAACTTGGCCTCGGCCTCGTCACCGGCGCGGCCGACGACGCCGGCAACGTCTACCTCACCTGGGGCGAGGCGCTCGGCGACGGCGCCGACGACCTGGCCATCTACGTCGCCGCGTCGAAGGACGACGGCCAGACGTGGGGCGAGAAGGTGCGCGTGGACAACGGCACGGGCAGCAAGGTGTTCCCCGTCATCGTGGCGGGGCAGGCCGGCAAGGTCGCGGTCGCCTACTACGAGGGCTCCGAGGCCGCGTTCCCGGACGACATGCAGGGCACCTGGAACGTGACCCTGGCCTACACGGCGGACTTCTTCGGCAACGGGACGTTCTCGCATGCGCAGCTCACGTCGACGCCCGTCAAGGAAGGCCCCATCTGCATCTCGGGCACGACGTGCAGCGACAACCGCGAGTTCGCCGACTACTTCGACGCCGTCCGGATGCCCGACGGCCGCGTCGGCGTGACGTACAACCTGCTCGAGGACGGCGACGGGGCCCTCCGCAACGGGTTCGTGATGACGTCGCAGCCCCTCCTGGGCCCGAAGCCAGCGGCCTCCTGAGACGGCCTACGCAGGCTCCGGCCTAGAAACGGCGGGGCGCCGAGCGTACGCCCCGCCGTTCGACCCCCGTTTCGTTTCCAAACGCTTATCCTGGTCCCTAGAGGTCTTCTCCTGGGACGGGAGCGAAGGCTCCCGAGGGATTGCACATGAAGGACATCATCCGCGAGGCCGTGGCCCGAGCAGAAGCCGAACAGCGCCCGATGGTCCGCCCGACCGCGCAGGCCCTCATGCAGCAGCACACCGCCAGCGGCGGCACCTCGAACTTCGCCCGCGACGGCGACCTCGAGAAGGTCCTGCACTCCCTCATCACCAAGATCAAGGTCTTTGGCTGCGGCGGCGCCGGGTCCAACACCATCCAGCGCTGCACCGAGGAAGACCTCGGCGAGGTCGAGCTCGTCGCCCTCAACACCGACGCCCAGCACCTCCTGATGGCGCGCAGCCCGCACAAGATCCTCATCGGCCGCCACCTCACGCGTGGCCTCGGCGCCGGCGCCCTGCCGCAGATCGGCGAGGAGGCCGCCATGGAGACCGAAGAGGACATCCGCAACGCCGTCAGCGGCGCGGACATCGTCTTCGTCACCTGCGGCCTCGGCGGCGGCACCGGCACCGGCTCCGCCCCCGTCGTCGCCAAGGCGGCCCGCGAGTCGGGCGCGCTCACCATCGCGGTCTGCACCCTGCCGTTCGGCGTCGAAGGCGCCGTGCGCATGGAGAACGCCCAGGCCGGCCTCGCCCGCCTGCGCGACGTGTGCGACACCGTCATCGTCATCCCCAACGACAAGCTGCTGGAGATCGCCCCGCGCCTCCCGCTCGCCGCCGCCTTCCGCGTCGCCGACGAGATCCTCATGCGCTCCATCAAGGGCATCACCGAGATGATCACCAAGCCCGGCCTGGTCAACCTCGACTTCGCCGACCTGCGCACGATCATGAAGCGCGGCGGCGTCGCCATGATCGGCCTCGGCGAATCCGACTCCGAGGACCGCGCCCGCGACTCCGTTCTTGAAGCCCTCAACAGCCCGCTCCTGGACATCGACATCTCGGACGCCACCGGGGCCCTCGTCAACGTCGTCGGCGGCAAGGACATGACCCTCGCCGAGGCCGAGTCCGTGGTCGAGGAGATCTACAACCGCATCAACAAGGACGCCCGCATCATCTGGGGCACCTCGGTCGACCCCAACCTCGACCGCACCATCCGCACGATGCTGGTCATCACCGGCGTCCGGTCGCGGCAGATCCTCGGCCCGACGGCGCGCAAGCAGACGAAGCAGCGCGAGGGCATGGGCCTCGACTTCGTGCTCTGAAGTCCACATCGCTGTCATCGGGCCGTCGGCAACGCTCAAATCGCCCCCGATGGGATGGAGGACGGATGCGGACCCTCCTGGCGGCCGCTCTCGCCTTCGCGCTCGGCGCGTCCTTGGCCGGCTGCGCGGCCGACTCCGGCGACGCCATCGTCCCGGTTGGACCCGGCCAGGCGATGCTGCGCGGCGTCGTCGTGACCGCCGCCATCGTGCCAATCCCCAACGCCACCGTCGCGGTCGAGCCAGGCGGCCTGGAGGCCAAGACGGACGCGGCGGGCGCCTTCTCCGTCGGGCCGCTCGACGCGGGCGCCTACGGCCTCGCGGTCCACGCCCAAGGCTACGCCACGCAACGCGTGGCGGTGCAGGTCGCGGAAGGCGACGAGCGGCTCGTCAACGTCGTCATGGACGCCGTGACGACCGATGTTCCGTACTCGGAGCTGTACCACTACGAGGCGTTCATCGAGTGCTCCTACGCGCAGAACGTCGGCGGCGTCATTGGAGGTGACTTCAGCTGCTTCGGGGTCACCGACCTCGTGCTCGGCGTCAAGGTCGACAACGACGTCAACAACTTCCCGCTCCACGTCAACGCCGGCGGGTTCAAGGGTCTCCTGTTCGAGATGGTGTGGGAGCCGCAATCGACCCAGCCGGACTACGCCGGCTTCATCCGCAGCCCGGTGCCGGTCGGCGAAGTGGGCGGGCTCGGGGCCGCGGCCGGCTCGCACCAGTTCTGGGTGGACAGCGGCGAGAGCCCCCTGGTCGGCTGGGTCTACCAGGGCATCGAGAACGAGGGTGCCTACGGCGGCGACGTCTTCCACCCCGACCAGAACGTCAGCGCCGACTACGAGATCCTCCTCGGTGGCGTGACGTCGGGCAACCAGCCGGCCGAGGTCACGTTCTCCCTGAACCAGTACCTGGATGTCTTCGTGACGCTGTTCTACAACGCGCTGGGCGACGAATCGTACTCGGCCCTTGCGCCTCCCGCGTGAAGCCTTACTCGACCTTGAGCAGGCGCGAGTAGAGCTGCGGCCGGCCGTCGTTGCTGTGGTCGATCCACATCGCCACGAAGCCCTTCGACGTGGCGGCCAGCCCCCAGTATTCGCCGTTCCACCGCATCTGCAGCTCGGAGACCGCGGTGCTCAGGCCGAGGCCCAGCGCGACGTTGTGCGCGGTCCTCGGGTCCGCGGCCACGCCGGTGGCGATGGCCTGCGCGTTGCCCATGCCCGGCGCGAAGGCGTTCGGGTTCCGCCAGCTGTCCGTCCCGTCCGTGGAACTGAGCTCGAACGGCGCCAGCCAGGTCGCGCCGTGGTCGTCCGAGGCGCTGAACTGCACGACCTTGACGATGCCCTCGTCCTTGGTCAGCTGCGCGATGAGGCCGACGCGGCCATCGAGGTCGAAGGCGAGGGCGGGATGCGTGACGTGGCAGGGGTCGCTGCAGGCTGGGGAAGCGAAGGCCGGCACCGCCGTCTCCGCGAACGATGCGCCGTGGTCGGTCGAACGCCAGATGTGCGTCAGGTATCCGCCGTAGCCCTCGTCCCAGCTCTGGTAGGTCACCCAGACCTCGTCGGAGACCGGGTCGTGCGCCATCGTGGGCACGGCCGTCCATGGCTCTTGGCGGACCCATCGGTTCTGGTCGTTGTATCCGGGCGGGATCTGGAAGGCCCCGAATTCGGCCGCGGTCCACGACACGCCCTTGTCCGAGCTGTGGCCGACCCAGACGCTGTCGCCGGAGCCGAGCCCGAGAAGGTACATCGTGCCGAGGTTGTCCTCCACCATCCCGTTGAGGACGCCGACGCTGGCAGGCACCGGGCGCCCATCCTTCGAGCCCATGATGTCCGTCATGGGGACCCAGGTCGTGCCGTTGTCGTTGGTCGTGCCGAGGATGTCGGAGACGGCGGCGTAGACGGTGCCGTCGCGGCCGACGGCCAGGACGCTCTTGTCGGTGCTGCGCCCGGCCGGCTCGGTCGGGATGTGCATGACGTCCTTCCAGGTGAGGCCGCCGTCGGCGCTGTTGAAGTAGAACGGCCAGGTCTCCGTCGTGGTCTCCGGTCCGGATTCGCGCAGGCAGATGGCGTGCACGCCGCCCTGCTCGTCGAAGTCCACCCAGCCGTCGAACTCGAGGTGGGGGCCGGCGAAGCCTTCGATCGGGTTGGCGACCACCCAGGTGGCGCCGCCATCCTTCGAGACCGAGAAGCCGCAGTTGAGCGTCCCGCCGTAGGAGTCGTAGTCCCCGTAGGCTGTGACGAGGTGGTCCGGGTCGTTGGGGTCGCGGTTGACCATGAACTCGGCGATGCGGTGGTCGGGCAGTGTCACGAGGACCGGCTCGGCCAGGGGCGCGATGGTCGTGATGCTCGGCGCAGGGGGCTGCTCGACGACCGGGGGCGCCGGCGTGTCGTCCTTGCCAAAGCAGCCGGCGAGGACGGCGAAGGCGAGGAGCAAGGCGACGGCGGGAAGGGTTCGGCTCATGCGGGATCCTCGGGCAAGGCGGCGGAAGCGGAGGTGGACGGCGTCAGGACGCGGCACAGGAAGATGTCGGAGTAGCCCTGGCCAGCGGTCGAGGCGCGGCCATCCTGCCAGACGGGCACGACGCCGTCCGAGGTGTAGGTGATCCCGTGGTAGTCGCCGTAGCTCGCGAGGGCGGTGGAGGCGCTGTCCTCCGGACCGCCGTTGGTGACCCAGTTCACGTTGGTCGCCTCGGTCCCGAGCGGCACGTCGACGAAGGTGCGGCCTCCGTCGGTCGAACGCGCGAGGTAGGCCACCGACCAGGTCTCGTCCGCCGTGTCGTTGCGGCGGTCCATGAACGTGACGTCGACGGCGCCGTTGCGCGGCTCGACGGTGAGGTACGGGTAGAACTGGTCCTTGCCGTTGCCGACCGGGTCGCTGTGCACGCGGAGCGGCTCGCTCCAGGTCTTGCCCCCGTCCCGCGAGGCCACGACGAAGACGTCGCGGTCGCCGTTGCGCGTGTCGCTCCACGTCACGTAGATGGAGCCGCGGTCCGTCCCCATGGAGCGGTCGACGCCCGGGTCGGGGTTGGTGTTGCGCCAATAGCCGCCGCTGCCGCCCGAGTTCTCGAGGCCCGACACGACGGCGACGCGCTCCTTCCACGTCGCCCCGTCGTCCTCGGAGACCCAGTCCCAGATGGTCTTCGAGTAGCGCTCGCGGTTGAACATGTGGACGCGGCCGTCGGCGTCGACGAGCGGGCGGCTCGCGCCCCAGTTCGTGCCGTCGACGTCGCCGAGGCGGCCGTCCTCGGCCGTGAAGACCATCGGGCTCCACGTGCGGCCGCCGTCGTTGGAGACGGACACGGCCGGCGTCGTGCGCGACTCCTCGGGGCCGACGGCCTCGGGGTCGAGGAGCGTCTCCACGCCCCAGCTCAGCCAGACGCCAGGGCCCACCGGGTCGGCGCCGATGTGCGGCCCGTCGTTGAAGATGAACGCGATCGGCGTCGGGACCTGGTCGAGGATGGGCGGCAGGTCCTCGAGGCCGTGGATGCTCCGCAGGTCTCCTCGGTTCACCGAAGAGACCGAGGCCGGCTCCATCTGGCCAGGCAGGAACGTCGCGGCGAACAGCTCGATGGACTCGCCCTTCGCGGCCAGGCCAGCGAAGACGAGGGTGCCGTCGCTGGCGAAGGCGACGACGGGGTCGCTGAGGAACGCCGAGCCGTAGAGGACCTGGGACGGGACGTGGACGTCGGGGTCGCCCGGGTAGCCATGCAGGATGCGGTACTGCCAGGTCCGTCCGCCGTCCGTGGACCGGGCCAGGGCATCCCACATGGGCGCGTCGAAGACCGTCTGCTGCTCGCCGGCCGGGATGGCGACCTTGAACACGGCCGCCAGTTCGTCGTGGTCGATCGGGTTCGTGGCCACCATGACCTCGGACGAGCGCGTTCGGTCACCCTCTGCCAACATGGGGCTATCGCAGGTCTCGTAGCCGGTGCGCGGCTCGAGCAGGACGCCGGCGAGCGCGTCAGCCTCCGCGGCGGAGGCGCCGGCTCCGTCCTTGGCGCCGAAGCAGCCGCCGAGGGACAAGGCGCCCGCCGTGACCAGCACGGCGAGGAGCAGGGCGCGCGCCGCCGCCATTCACTGCCCCGTGTCGAGCGCGGGGTGCAGGCCCCACTCGGGTTCGAGGACGTAGAGGCCGGTGTGCATGTCGGGGACCAGCAGGTAGCCTTCCGAATGCCAGGCCGCGCTCCAGACGAACGGCACGTAGGGAAGCGGGGTCTGGACGAAGGTGCTCGGCACGACGTTCAGGTCGTTGTGGGGCTGGTAGGCGGCGATGATCGGCGGATCGGATTGGCGCTCCTTGGTGCTCACGTCGATGACCCAGACGCCGGCGTGGTACCACGACGTGACGACTTGCCCCTGCGGGGTGGCGGCCATCTCGTGCACCGAGTAGAGGTAGCTGTTCCAAGGGATTGCGGCGTTGAACGGCGGCTGCCACTGCGACAGCAGGACAGGCGCCAGCGGGTTGGTGACGTCGACGACGCTGATGACGTCGGGCAGGCGCTCGCTGCTTTGCGAGCCGCACTGGACCGGGATGTTGTTGCAGGAGTGCTCTCCGGCCAGGAGCAGGATGGCGCGCCCGTCGACGAGCTGCGGGACCATGACCTGGTCGTGCCAACCGACCCAGGGCGACTGGTACCCTTCGTCCTCGGGAGGCTCGTAGACGATCTCGGGCGCCGCCGGGTCGTTGACGTCGTAGATGGTGAGCTCGTTGGTCCCCGTCAGCAGGAGCCAGTCGCCCGTGACTGGGTGGCGGACGACGCTGGAGTCATGGCGGCCAGGGACCTCGGCCACGACGGCGAGGCTGCCCGCGGCCGGGTCGAACTTGAGGATGGACGTGGCCGACGTGAAGACGTAGTCGAAGCCGGCGATGCGCTGCACGAAGATGTTGTGGCTGCCGGGCACGGCGGTGAACGTGACGTACTTCGGGCTGGTCTTGTCGGAGACGTCCCAGACCGAGACGCCGGCCGGGTTGGACCCGGGCGCGACGTCGGCCGGCAGGTGCGGCTGCTTCGGGTCCTCGCAGGTGCCGATGACCTGGCCCGGGTTCGTCGGCGTGCTCTGCAGCGCCGCCATCTGACAGCCGTAGAACACGTAGTTCCCGTCCTCGCTGAAGCGCGCCGTCCAGCCGTTGGCGGGCGAGTTCGCCCAGCCGACCGCGACGGGGTTCGCCTTGTCGGAGATGTCGACGATGGCGAAGGCGAGGCCGCCTTCCATGCCGGCGACGACCCCGTAGTCGCGCCAGACGTCGATGGCGGTGATGCTGCCGCGGACGCCGAGGGGCAGCAGGTCCTGCACGGACGCGTGGCCGACGAGCTCGAGCCCGTGGCCGGCCGTGTGCAGGGCCGCGATTTCGTGGCCGCCGTGGTCCGGGTCGACGACGGAGGAGAAGTCGAAGTCCGGCACCGTCGGCACGACGGGCTCGAAGGTCGCGGCGCCAGCGCTGGAGTCCGGCGCCTCGTCGGCCGCCAGGCAACCGGCCAGGCTCGCGCCGAGCATGAGGAGGCACAGGAGGGCGCGTCGCACGCCCACGGAGTCCCGCTCGGCCGTGATGAACCTTGTTGCGCCCTAGCGGGCAGCCCTGGCGAGCGGCCGTTCCGTCACTGGCCCGAGTCGAGCGCCGGGTGGAGGCCCCACTCGGGCTCGAGGACGTACACGCCGGTGTGCATGTCGGGCACGACGAGGTGGCCGTCGGCCGTCCAGCCGGCGCCCCAGACCATCGGGACGTAGGGAACGGGCGTCTGCGCAAAGGTGCTGGGGAGCACGTCGATGCCCTCGTGCGGCTGGTAGGCGGCGAGGGTGACGGGGCCGCCCTGGCGGTCCTGCGTGCTGACGTCGATGACCCACACGCCGGCGTGGTACCAGGCGATGGCGACCTGGCCCGTCGGGGTCGCCGCCATCTCGTGGATGGAGAAGGCGTACTCGGCCCACGGCACGAGTGGGCGGAACGGCGGCTGCCACTGGCTCAGCAGCTCGGGGCGGGTCGGGTCGGTGACGTCGACGACGCTCACGACATCGGGCAGCGCCTCGCCGCCGGTGCCGACGCCGCTCTCGCCGGCCAGAAGGAGGATCGCCTTGCCGTCGACGAGGCCCGGGACGAGCGTCTGGTCGTGCCAGCCGGTCCAAGGCACCTCGCCTTCCGGCTCGTAGACCAGTTGCGGGTCGGCCGGGTTGTTGACGTTCCAGATGGTGAGCTCGCCGGTGCCGACGAAGAGCAGCCAATCGCCGGTGACCGGGTGGCGGACGACGCTCTGGTCGTGCCGGCCCGGCACCTCGGCGACCTGCGCGAGGGTGCCGTTGGCGGCGTCGAAGCGCACGATGGCCGTCGAGGCGGTGAAGATGTAGTCGACGCCGCCGATGGTGGCCGCGTAGATGTTGTGGCTGCCTCCGACGGCGATGAAGTCGACGAACTTGGGGTTCGCCTTGTCGCTGACGTCCCAGGCGCTGATGCCGGCCGGGTTCTGGTTGGGCAGGTGCGGGGCCTCGGGGTCCTCGCAGGTGCCGACCACGGTGCTGGGCGCGTAGCCTTGCCCGGTGAGCATCTGGCAGCCGTAGAACACGTAGTTCCCGTCGCCGCTGAAGCGCGCGGTCCAGCCGTCGGCCGCCGAGGGCGCCCATCCGACCGCCTTGGGGTGGGCGGGGTCGACGAGGTCCACGATGACGAACGCCAGGCCGCCTTCCATCCCGGAGACCACGGCGTAGTGGTCCCAGATGTCGATCGCCGTGATGCTGCCGCGGGTCGTGGTGGGCAGCAGGTCGCCGACGCCGGTGTGCCCGACGAGCTCCAGGCCATGCCCTGCCGTGTGCAGCGACGCGATGCTGTGGCTCGCGTGGTCCGGGTCCACGACGGTGGAGAAGTCGAAGTCGGGCTCGGGCGGCACGACGGCGGCGAAGCTCTCTCCGTCGCCAGTGACGACCGCGTCCGGTCCCGGCTCGTCGGCCGACAGGCAACCAGCGCCCACGAGGGAGACCAGGAGAGCGACGACGGCCACGGAGCGCATGCCCAAGGACGGGCCGCCGCTGTTCTTCAAGCTTGCCGGCGCCTCCGAAGCGTCGCGTGGCGGGCGACAACGCTTTTCCGGGGATGCGCCGCCTTGCCGGCGTGCGCGTCCCCTTCGCCCTGCTCGCCGTCGTCGCCCTCACGGCCGGCTGCTTCGGCTCCTCCTCCGACCAAGAGCCCGGCGCCGACGCCGTCGAGCCTCCGGCGGCGACCTTCTTCGTGCATGAGATCGGCGAGCAAGGGCCCGAACCGTCCATCGGCGTCGACTCGTCCGGCGCGATCTACTTCCAGGCGCTCGAGAAGACCATGAAGTCCACCGACGGCGGCTCGGCATGGGTGAACAAGAACAGCCCGGTCTCCGCCCCGACCACGCTCGACCCCTACCTGTGGCTCGACCCGATGACCGACCGCGTCTTCGCCAACCAGCTCTACGTCGCCTGCAGCTACCTCACGTACAGCGACGACGGCGGCGACACCTGGGTCCCGAACCCCGCCGCCTGCGGGACGCCGGTCAACGACCACCAGAAGATGACGACCGGGCCTTACGTCCCCGGCTCGCCGCTCGACCTGGCGGCCACGGCGCACAAGAACGTCTACCCGAACGTCGTGTACTACGGCGTCAACGGGCTCGCCGACAGCCGCATCGCTATGAGCATCGACGGCGGCGCCACCTTCCCCTTCGTCGCCGAGTCCTTCCCCGCCGCCTACCCGCCGGGCAGCGACAACCCCGGCTGCGGCGGCGGCCTGCATGGCAACATCGTGGCCGGCCCCGACGGGACCGTCTACGTGCCCAGCCGCTCCGGCTGCCCCGGCCCGCGCGAGCGCACCCTGGGCGGCCCCGTGGTCGCGCGCAGCTTCGACAATGGGCTCACCTGGGCCAACACGGTCGTGGCCGACGAGATCGGCACGCCGTACGACGACAAGAACTCCGACCTCGCCGTGGACTCGGAGGACACCGTCTACCTCGCGTTCCCCGGTGGCGACAACCGCCTCTGGCTCGCCACCTCGA
>JAXDQQ010000111.1:0-10395 GCA_034667805.1 Thermoplasmata archaeon
TGGGCGCGGCACGCGGCAGGTCGCTGACGTTGATGTAGATGCGGCCGGCCGAACCGGTGGCGACGCCGAACGAGCTCGCGATGTTGATGCCGACGGCGGCGAGGCGCTCGCACAGGTCGGCCAGCGACCCAGGGCGGTCTTCGAGGATGACCTCGTGCACCTCGTTCGCGACGTAGCGGAAGCCGCCTTCCTGCAGCGCGGTGGCGGCCTCGGCGAGGTCCTTCGTGAGGACCTGGATGCCGGCCGAGTCGACGACGAAGCCCTGCAGGTTGATGCGGTGGTTGGCCAGCTGGCGTGTCACGCGCGCGAGGGCACCGGGTTCGTCCCGGGCCGCGATGCTGACGAGGTACAGGCGCACCGACCAGCGCTCCGAATGTCGATGGAGCCCCCCCTGAAGGGATAAAGGTTGTTGGCGGCCCTGGCTCGGTTTCTCCTGGAGAACCGGACATGTCCTCCTGGTGTCCAGAAGGCGTCTCAAAGGAAAGGCCCGCACCGCCACAATCTTCTCGCCGAGGGGATTCTGGTGGGCATGCTAGGAACCATCCTGCTAGTGGTGCTCATCCTGCTGCTGTTGGGCGCGATCCCCGCCTGGCCGCACAGCCGTGGATGGGGATACGGACCGAGCGGCATCCTGGGCGTCTGGCTCGTGGTGCTGATCATCCTGCTCCTCGTCGGCATCGTGTAGCCGCGAGCCCTCGGCACCCTCCGGCCGCGGACGGCCGGCCCTCTCCCTTCCTTCCAAACCTGCCCAACCTGCCTGGGCCTTCGTCAAACAACGTTCTTGACCTGGGTGCGGGCTGCTGACGCGGCGTGGTCGTCCTGAGCGTCGCACGGTCGTTCTCCTTGGCTGCCCTGGTCCTCTCGTTGGCCTTCGCAGGATGCTCCTCCGGTGGCGACGATGGCGGTGATTCCAGCGGGACCGGTTCGGGCTCGCAGACGTCGACGGGTCCCGCGGCGGGCTTGAAGGCGGTCATCGACGTCTTGATCAACGCCACCTCCGCGGTGCCCTCCAACGGCAGCTACGCCGTCGTGGCGGGCGTGCCGGTCACCTTCGACGGCTCCAACTCGACCGGCGCCATCGTGTCGTACAACTGGACCTTCGGCGACAACGGCACCGGCAAGGACGAGACGGTGACGCACAAGTACGCGGCCGGCGGGCTCTACGACGTCATGCTCACGGTCAAGGGCCTAGGGAACACGACGGCGAAGGCCTCCGTCCGCATCGACGTGGCCGCCGACAAGACGGGGCAGTTCGCCTACCACCAGGTCGAGCAGGTCACCGGGGACCTTCCCCTGATGAACCCGAACTCCTGCACGAACCAGGGCGTGGATTGCCAGGACCACGTCATCACGGTCGCGCCGCCGGCCGGCATGGCCGCCGTGGCCAAGCACGTCTGGATCAACGTCACCGGCTCGGGCTCGACGGCCCGCGACCTGCAGGTGTTCTGGCGAAGCCCCGAGGGAACCACGCTCAACAGCACCGCGGCGGCCGGCCTCGAGCACCGGCTGGAATACGCCGGCGACATGCCGCCCGGCGACTACGTCGTGCGCGTCCGCCTGTTCATCGGGGCGAACGCCTCGTACACCGGCACGGTCGAGATCGACTACGTCCTGGCCTAGCTGCGCCGGGCCGGCTTCCGCTTGCGCGGCGGCGGGGCCCGGGCGGCCAGCGGCTCGTCGGGGACGTCCAGCATCGGCTTGAGGAACTGCCCCGTGTAGGACGCCGCGACCTGCGCGACCTCCTCGGGCGTGCCCTCCGCGATGACGAGGCCGCCGGCGTCGCCGCCTTCAGGCCCGAGGTCGATGACCCAGTCGCTGCACTTGACGACCTCGAGGTTGTGCTCGATGACGACGATGGAGTTGCCGGCGTCGACGAGGCGCTGCAGGACGCCGAGGAGGTGCTTGACGTCGTGAACGTGCAGTCCCGTCGTCGGCTCGTCGAGGATGTAGAGCGTGTCGCCGGTGCCGCGCTTGGAGAGCTCCGTGGCGAGTTTCACGCGCTGCGCCTCGCCGCCGGACAACTGCGTGGCAGGCTGGCCGAGGCGGATGTAGCCGAGGCCGACGTCCAGGATGGTCTGCAGCTTGTTGCGGATCTGCGGGATGTTCTGGAAGAACTCGAGCCCCTCCTCGACGGAGAGGTCCAGCACCTCGCGGATGTTCTTGCCCTTGTACCGCACCAGGAGGGTCTCCTTGTTGTAGCGCGCGCCCTTGCAGACCTCGCAGGGGACGTAGACGTCGGGCAGGAAGTGCATCTCGATCTTGACGACGCCGTCGCCTTCGCAGGCCTCGCAGCGGCCGCCCTTGACGTTGAAGCTGAAGCGGCCGGGGCCGAAGCCGCGCGACCTGGCATCCGGCGTCATCGCGAACAGCTCGCGGATGGGCGTCCACAGTCCCGTGTACGTGGCGGGGTTGGAGCGCGGCGTGCGGCCGATGGGGGACTGGTCGATGTCGATGACCTTGTCCACCTGCTCCAGCCCCTCGATGCGCTTGTGCTTGCCGGGGTTCTCGCCGCCGACGAGGTCGAGCGACTTGAGCGCCGCCTTGTACAATGTCTCGTTGATGAGCGTCGATTTTCCGCTTCCGGAAACCCCAGTGACGGCGACAAACAGGCCGAGGGGGATGTCGACGGTGATGTCCTGCAGGTTGTTCTCCGCGGCCCCGACGATGCGGATGGTCCGGCCGTCCGACGAACGCCGGGCGGCAGGCGTGTCGATCTTGAGCTTGCCCGAGAGGTACTGGCCGGTGAGGCTCTTCGGGTTGGCCGCGACCTCCTTGGGCGTGCCGCTGGCGACGAGGTAGCCGCCGTGCTCGCCGGCGCCGGGACCCAGGTCGACGAGGTAGTCGGCCTCGCGCATGGTGTCCTCGTCGTGCTCGACGACGAGCACCGTGTTCTCCAGGTCGCGCAGGCGGCGCAGCGTGGCCAGCAGGCGGTGGTTGTCGCGCTGGTGCAGGCCGATGGAGGGTTCGTCGAGGACGTAGAGGACGCCCTGCAGGCCGGAGCCGATCTGCGAGGCGAGGCGGATGCGCTGCGACTCGCCACCGGAGAGCGTACCCGACGTGCGATCGAGGCTGAGGTAGCCCAGGCCGACGTCGTCGAGGAACCGTAGGCGCTCGTTGATCTCCTTGAGGATTTCCCTGGAGACCGTCTGCTCGCGCTCGGTGAACTGGCCCGGCAGGTCGGTGAACCACTGCAGCGCGTCGGTGACCGAGCGCCGCGTCGCGGCGATGATGGACTCGCCCTGGATGGCGACGGCCAGGACCTCGGGCTTGAGGCGCCACCCTTTGCACGTGCCGCAGGGGCGCTCCGTCATGAACGCCGCGATGCGCTCCTTGGCGCGCTCGGATTCGGATTCCTTGAGGAGCCGCTGCATGCGGACGGCCAGGCCTTCCCACTTCGACTCGCCGCCCCACTTCGTCTCGAAGCCTTCGGGCGAGCCGTAGAGCACGACCTCGCGCTGCGCGTCGGTGAGGTCCTCCCAGGGCCGGTTGACGGGGACGCCGAACTGGCCGCAGACGTAGGCGAGCCAGCGGCCCATCCAGCTGCGGAAGATGAAGACCTCCGAGTCGAAGCAGCCGTCCTTGATGCTGCGCTCGGGACGCTTGATCACCTTCGACTCGTCGATCTGCATCGAGTAGCCGAGGCCGCTGCAGCTGGGGCAGGCGCCATGCGGCGCGTTGAAGGAGAACATGCGGGGGGTCAGTTCCGGAAGGATCGCTCCATGGTCCGGGCAGCCGAACGACTCCGAGTAGAGCTGCTCCGCGACGGCGGTCTTCTGCGACTGCTTGTCGCCCGACTTGACGGACATGGCGGGCAGTTCGCTCCAGATGGTGACCAGGCCTTCGGCCGCCTTGAGGGCCGTCTCGACGGCGTCGGCCAGGCGTTCCTCGAACTCCTTCCCCTCGTCCCCCTTGGCCTTGACGACGAGCCGGTCGACGACGAGGTCGACGCTGTGCTTGTAGGTCTTCTCGAGCTTCCAGCCCTGGTCGACGTCACCGAACTCGCCGTCGACGCGGACGCGGGCGTAGCCTTGCGCCTGCAGGTCCTTGAACAGCTTGTGGTACTCGCCCTTGCGGTCGCGCACCACGGGGCCGAGGACCTGGATCTTGGTGCCTTCGGGCAGCCGCTTGGTCTCCTCGACGATCTGGTCGACGGACATGCGGCCGATCTTGCGTTCGCACTTGGGGCAGTGCGGCGTGCCGACGTGCGCCCACAGCAGGCGAAGGTAGTCGTAGATCTCCGTCGCCGTGCCGACTGTGGAGCGCGGGTTGCGGGAGGTCGTCTTCTGGTCGATGGAGATGGCGGGCGACAGGCCCTCGATGTGGTCCACCTCGGGCTTCTTCATCTGGCCGAGGAACTGGCGCGCATAGGCGGACAGGGACTCGACGTAGCGGCGCTGCCCTTCGGCGTAGATGGTGTCGAACGCAAGCGAGCTCTTGCCGCTGCCCGAAAGCCCGGTCACGACGACCAGCTTGCCGCGCGGGATGGCGACGTCGATGCCCTTGAGGTTGTGCTCGCGGGCGCCCTTGACGATGATGTGCCCTGACATGATGCTCGCTTCTGTCCTGGGAAGGACCGCCCCGGGACCGGGGACGTTTCTCTCGACTCTCCCTCTTGATTAGAGGGTTTGGGAGGGGGTGGCCGAACTTACCCGGGCGGAGGGGCCCTGCGGCCAGCCCTGTAAGCCGCCTGGGCCATGGCGCCCACGAGTCCGGCCAGGATGAGCCAGGCCGCCATGAGGATGGAGAAGCTGCCGCCGGACGGGCCTTCGCAGGCGACCTCCGGCTGGTCGCAGGCCGCCGGCATCCGGGTCAAAAGGTCTCCTCCGATGAAGACGAAGAGGACCAACGTGCCGGCCATGACCCCGAACGGGACGCCCCAGCCGCGCGGCACGAACGCCGCCGCGGCGACCGTCAAGAGGGCCATGGCCGCGTAGAGGCTGCCTGGCTGCCAAGACCGCGCCAACGACACCTGGATCAAGGCCACCGCCACCGCGTAACAGGCGACCCCGGCGAGGACGGAGACCAGCCAAGCCACCGGCGGCCGGAGCACGGTTTGTGCGACGCCCCGGCGGCCGGTTCAGGTTTGTGGCGAGGGGACCGATCCGGGGACCGTCGCCAACGCTGCGGCTTTGACCCCACCGCTGGTTCGCCGGGCATGGCCGTCCCGCCCTACCGCTCCGACGCCGACCGCGTCGCGGGGGAGGCGTTCTTCAAGGGCCTGCCGGCGGCGCGCAAGACGTTCGAGCGGGTGGCTGCCTTCATGGCGGGCTGCGGCCCCATGGAGCTCGCCGCGACGAAGAGCCGCGTGGCCTTCGTGGCGGGGACGCGGTTCCTCTGGGTCCACACGGCGAACCTCGACGGCGCCATCACGCTGGGTTTCCTGCTGCCGCGCCACGTTGCGTCGCCGCGCCTGCGCTCCGGCGCCGTGGGCGACCGCTGGAGCCACCACGTCAAGATCGATCGTCTCGACGCCGAGGTCGAGGGCTGGTTCCGCGAGGCATACCAGTGGGACCGCGACGCCATCAAGGACGCCCAGACCGCCGTCCCGAAGCTGGCGAGGGCGCGATGACGCTCGCCGTGCGGCCCGCCGGGCCCCGCGACCTTGCCGCGCTCTTTCCGATGGTGCGCGAGCTGCAGCTGCACGAGCATCTTCCTTCGCCGGGGAAGGAGGTGGAGGCTGCGCTGCGGGCGTTGCTGGCCGACGACCGCCTCGGCTGCGTCCTCATCGCAGAGCAAGCGGGCAAGCCGGTCGGCTACACGGTCCTGGGCTTCGGATACAGCCTGGAGTTCCATGGCCGCGACGCGTTCGTGGACGAACTGTACGTCGCCGAGCCCGCGCGTGGCGCCGGCATCGGCAGCCTCTTGCTCGACGCCGCAGAGATGGCCTGCCGGGCCCGCGGCATCAAGGCCCTCCACCTCGAATCCGGCCACGGCAATCCGCGCGCCACGGGGCTGTACGAGCGGCGCGGCTTCAAGGCGCACGAGCGCCACTTGATGACCAAGTGGCTTGCCTAGGAATTCGGATCGCGCTGAGAGGCGCGGCGCCGTTCCCAGCTTCACGACCGAGCAACGTCCTCCCCCGGCGACGCCGACCACTCCGAGCATAACCTGATCGAGGATCGGCGCGCGGAGCGCGCTGGCGGCGCGACGCGCCGCCCTTCCGCAAATCCATGAGGGCCAAGTCGTCGAACGAGGCGCCGACGCCCCCGACGACGGCGGAAGGAGGTTGCACCTCGTTCGGGGGACCGAACGGGCCCGGCGGCTCCGCGTGGAAACCGGCTGTAGCGGCTACTGGTTGCCCAGCAAGTGCCCCATCTTCGTCTTCTTCGTCTTCAGGTAGCCCTTGTTGAACTTGTTCGACGGGATCTCGAGGGGCACCCGCTCGACGCAGTCGAAGCCCATCCCGTTGAGGGCGTTGATCTTGTCCGGGTTGTTGGTGAGGAGCCGGATGCTCTCCACGCCGAGGTCGTTGAGGATGTCGCGCGCCGCGTCGTAGGTGCGGGCATCGACGGGGTGGCCGAGCTGCAGGTTCGCCTCCGCCGTGTCGTAGCCCTTCTCCTGCAGCTGGTAGGCGAGGATCTTGTTGGTGAGGCCGATGTCGCGGCCTTCCTGCCGAAGGTAGAGGATGACGCCGCGGCCCGCCAGCTCGATGCGGCGCAGCGCCTCCTGCAGTTGCGGGCCGCAGTCGCAGCGCAGCGAGCCGAAGATGTCGCCGGTCAGGCATTCCGAGTGCACGCGCACCAGCACCGGCTCGGGGCCGGAGACGTCGCCCTTGACGATGGCGGCGTGCTCCTTGCCCGTCGGCACGTCGCGGTACACCTGGATGCGGAACGCGCCGAAGGAGGTCGGCAGCCCGGCGCCCGCGACGGGGACGGCCGTCGGCGTGATGGGCATGCGGCCGTTGCGGCTGGCGGCCGGCGGGGTCGCCTTCGCGGGCCGTTTCCGGGGCGCCGCCACCGTGGGTTTTGCCATCTGCGCCTGCGACCGACGGCCACGATAAACCCCTTCGGGTGCGAGGCCCCCCGACCCTTGGAGCGAGTGGCAGGCCACCGGAGCGGGCCTTGCCACCGATGCGGCTCCTTTTTCAGCGGATTCCGTGTCGCGACGGCCGTGCAGGACGAGACGGCCCCTCCAGCCGCCGCGCCGGAGGCGACCAACGGTGGGCCCGCCCCGCGCCGACGGTTCCAAGACCGTGCCCCCGCCATCGACCGGTTCCTCCACTCCGAGGACCGCCGCTTCGTCGTCGCCCGCGAGGTCGCCACGGGGGCCCTCGTGGTCTTGGTCGTCCTTGGTTTGCTGTGGGGCTTCACGGGCCAGCCCATCGGCCGCTCGCCCATCGTGGTCGTCGAGTCGGGGAGCATGATGCACTGCTCCAACGGCGTCGGTGTCGAGTTCGGCCGTGACTGCGACTCGCGCTTCGCCCGCCTCGGCACCATCGACCCCGGCGACCTCATCCTCGTCAAGGACGTCGACCGCGCCGGCGACATCGCGACGAAGGCCGGAGCAGGGCGCTCGCACTACGGCGGCGCCGGCGACGTCATCGTGTACCGCCCGGACGGCCAAAGCGCGCGGACGCCCATCATCCACCGCGCCATGTTCTACCTCGAGGTCAACGGCGACGACACCTTCACCATTGCCGAGTTCGGGCTCAGCCATGTCCAGGACCTGGACGACGCTCGCATCCAGGAGGTCGGCCTTCCGGCGAGCTACGCCTCCACGCTGCGCAACCCGTCGCTCGACGCCGTGTGCGGGCCCGTCGGCCCCGGCCGCTCAGGCTTCATCACGCGCGGCGACAACAACATCGGCCCCGACCAGGGCGCGCACACCGGCATCGCCAATTGCCCCGTGCAGGTGCGCTGGATCCTCGGCGAGGCGCGCGGCGAGATCCCGTGGCTGGGGCTCGTGAAGCTCTACGCCACGGACCTGCCGAAGGGTTGCCCGATCCTCCCGTACAGCACGCACGGACCCATCCGGGACTGCAACTACCACAACGCCGGCGGCGACACGAAGTTCTTCCTGTTCCTCACCGTGGGCGCGCTGCTCGGCGGGCCGTACGTGTACGAGCGCATCAAGCGGTCGCGGCAGGGCAAGACGGACTAGCACGAAACGGCCGCCGCTCTTCGAGCTCCGGCGCGTTTCGCGCGAGACAAGTCCGTACCTCCGAGCGGGGGCTCCGCCCCCGCACCCCCGAGGACGGGGTGGCCGCCTCACCTACGAATCGCTTCCGCGATTCGTGGTGCGCTCCCGCGCTCGCTGGCCTCCGGCCCAGCTCGCTCAGGCCCTCGCTTCGGCTCGGGCGCGGCCACCCAGGCCGTTGCCCTCACGCCAGCAGGTTTTGCCCGCCGAACGAAGCCAGGCGCTAAACGAGCCGGTGTTGTCCGCCGCCGCCCTTGCGCGGCTTGAAGTTGACGACGGTGCGGATGAGCTCGTCCTCCTCCAGCACGCGGCGCGTGGAGTCGATGGGGCAGCTCATCTGGATCTCGCGGGTGCGGCCGTAGCGTCCCTTGCTGATGACGCGCGCCGTGAAGATGCCCAGCATGTCGAGCTCCGAGATGAGGTCGGTGATGCGGCGCTGCGTCAAGACGTCGGAGCCCGTCTGCTTGCACAGCTCTTTGTAGACGTCGAAGACCTCGCCGGTCGTCAGCGTGTGGACGCCCTGGTCCTTGTTGAGCTCCTCGCCCTGGATGGTGGCCAGGAGCACGAGCTTGGACTGGGTGGGCAGGGTGCGCACGACCTCGCTGATGCGGTCCAACTCGATCTTGTTCTGCGCCAGGCGGACGTGCGCCTCGACGACCCTGGGCGCGCGGTCGCGCTCGCACAGCTCGGCGGCGACGCGCAGCAGGTCGAGGGCGCGGCGCGCGTCGCCGTGCTCGCGGGCCGCGAGGGCGGCGCACAGCGGGATGACGGCGCCGTCGAGGACGTTCTCCTTGAGGGCCATCGTGGCGCGCTGCTGCAGGATGTCCTGCAGCTGGGCGGCGTCGTACGGAGCGAAGATCATGGATTCCTCGCCGAGGGAGCTCTTGACGCGGGGGTCGAGGAACTCGGTGAACTTCAGGTCGTTGCTGATGCCGATGACGGAGACCTTGTTCTGCTCCAGGTCGCCGTTGATGCGCGTCAGGTTGTAGAGGACCTCGTCGCCCTTGAGCTTGTCAACCTCGTCGAGCACGATGATGGTGACCTCGCCGCCCTTGCGGGCCGGGTCGCGGATCCACTGCTGGTCGTCCTGCTTCATGAAGCCGTCCACGTGGCGGCGCAGGGCCTCGTACACCTCGTCTGTCGGCCAGCCGGTGAAGGGGATGCGCTGGCTCCAGTTCTCGGCGGGGACGAAGTGGTTGGCGATGTTCTGCAGGACGCGGTACTGCGTGTCGACGATCTCGCAGTTGATGTAGATGAGGTTGACGCGCTTGCCGATCTCGGTGCCCTTGGTCATGAGCTCCTTGCCGACGTACTTGACGCAGGCGGTCTTGCCGGTGCCCGTCTTGCCGTAGATGAAGACGTTCGAGGGGGTCTCGCCGCGCAGGGCGGGGACGAGGAGCGAGCCGAGGCCGCGGATCTCCGCGTCCCGGTGGGGCAGGTCGTCGGGCGTGTAGGACGCCCGCATGACTTCCTTGTTCGCGAACAGCGGTTCGACCTGGAGCAGCTGCCCGAAGAGATCATTGACGGCCAAAGTAGGGTCTCCCAACCACCCACCGGGTCCCACCTTTGTTTGTCGCGCCTGGAGAGTCCAGGGTCCGCGACGACGGGCGCAGCACGCCTCCCAGCGGCTCCATCCGTCACAAGGGTCCTAACCGATGCGGGGAACGGCCCATGTCGGGGACCGGAAATATAGGTTCCCCACGCCTTCCGTAGACCCCTTCGCTTCGCGTGGAGACGCTGACCGGTGTTGCGACTGGCGTTGGCGCTTCGGCTAACGGGCGTTCGGGTCGCCCGTTGCGTCATCCACAAACACCATGGGGCCACGGCTGCGGATGGAAAGCGCGCAAACGGGTCGCCGACGACCGCCGACTGACCCCAACAGGGATTCCGCGAATGGCAACGAACACCGACGAGGTCGACTCGTGGGGATTCGTGCCATCCCTGTTTTGGTCGTCGTCAGCCGGCGACGCCTTCGCGCACCTTGACCGCCATTCCCCGGTGGAAGTCGCGCATCTCCTCGGCGACCATCATCGCCTGCCCGACGGCGACGAGGGTGTCCGCCTCGTCCACGACGAGGACCTCGTCGAAGGGCCGGATGGCCTCGTCGGCGGAGACGACGAACTGCGCCATGACGGACTTGCCGGCGCGGTTGAAGGGCACCGAGTCCGCCTTGACCACGACGCGGTACGCCGGGGCCGGCAGCGCGGCCATCAGCCGCTTCGCGCCGGCGATCTTCAAGGTGAAGAAGCCGTCGTGGGC
>JAXDQQ010000112.1:0-3461 GCA_034667805.1 Thermoplasmata archaeon
GTCGGACCAGGGCTCCGCATCGACGTCAACCGGACCGCCAAGTTCGGTTCGGCCTTCGTCCATCAGAGCCTGCCCGTCTTCGACGACGCCCCTTTCGCGTTGCATGTCTTGGCGCGCGACCAGGGCAACCTGTCGGCCTACGAGTTCTTGTTCAGGGAAGTGAACCGGACGGGGGCCAAGGCGGATACGACCTTCCGGTTCCAACCGACCAGCGGCCACTGGCTGCCTCTGTCCATGGCCTGGTCTCCCAAGCTGGCCGAGGCACGCACAGTGGACGTGCACATGCGGTTCCTGATCCAAGCGGACCGGACCGAGCACGTCGAGTTCGCGCAGCCTGTCCTCTGGTCGACGCTGGCCTTCGCATGGACGATCGACGAGGCGCCGGAGGTCAAGACCAACGGCCCGTTCCTGCCCGCGTCCCTCGAGCCCGGCGAGCATCGCATCGGATTGACGGTGGAGGGGGCGTTCGGGACGAAAGGCCAGGCCACCCTCGACCTGGACGTTGGCCTCCCGGACATCCGGCCTCGCCTGGAGCAACTGGCCCTCGCGACCTTGCATAGGCCGGCGGCGTTCAGCTTGGACCCGGTCCTCGCGGACGGCCGATCCCCAATCCGGAACCCGGCGTTCCATGAGGGGAAGGCGGGCTGGCGCACGGGGTCCCCCCTGGACAATTGGCAGGTCGAGCAGCAGGACGGCAGGCCAGCCGCGCGGTTGATGGCAGCGGACGGCATCCCGCTGTCCATCTCGCAGACCGTGCCGAACCCGTGCGTCGCCGCACTTTGCGTGCTGGACGTCGAGCATCGGGGTGATTCGGAGGCCACCGCGCGGGTCCGTGCCTTCGGGTCGGGCCCCTCCGGCGAGCTGTTGCTGGAAGAAACGACGTTCGGTCTGCCTTCGGACACCGGGTGGAACCGGTCCCGGTTGGCCTTCGAGGTCCGAAGCCCGCTGGCCGACCGCCTGGTCGTCGAGGTCGGCTTCCTTTCGCCCGGCGTCGGGAACCGGTCGCTGGACTTACGGCAGATCGTGGTGCAGCGGGCCTTCGCGGACGTCTGGGAGGTCCACGGCGCTTCGGCTGCCCAGGCCGGGTCCGGCCTGCAGTTGCCCCTCACCTTCACAGCACCGGGCCAGCATGAGCTAGCGGTCGCCGTGACGATGGACCGAGAAACGGGGCCGCTCCTTGGCCACGGCCAGACGGAGATCACGGTCCTGCCGGTGGTGCTGTTTTCTCGTCCTGGCCAATGCTTCGGGCTTCAGGTCGCGGCCGCGCCCGACATGTCCGGCGAGGTGGTGGCCACTGCCGACGGCCATGTGGTGGCCACGGTTGGAATCGGCAATGGAACGCAACGCCTCGTCGACCCCCTGTCGGCCCGGGCCGAAGGCAACGTCCTCGAGGTCATCGGCGATTGCGCCGGGGTCTCGCTGGCATACCTTGACGACGGGGGGACCTCGCTGCCCCTTCAGCCTCCCCGCACCTGGCCTCCGCCGAGCGACCAGGTGTTGGCCGAACCGGACCTGCGGCCCTCCTGGCATGTCGTGAGGGCCACCCTCGATGTCCATGCGTTAGTCCTCGACCCGGGATTGCGTGAAGGGACGCTCATCGTCCGCCGCGACGGCCACACCCTCGGCAAGGCGACGTTCGTGGTCGGCCAAGACGGAACACTCGATGCGTCGGTCCCCTTGGCACCGCTTGCGGCGAGCGGCCCGTATGACCTCCGCATGGAGGTCGCGGACACCGGCCTGGGACGGTACGACATCGACATGGGTCGCCACGACCTCGACCTGCCGAACGACCCGTCCGCCGTGGCGCTGGTGGCCGCCCTCGTCATGGTGGGGCTCCTGGCCGCGATGGCGCCGTTTGTGCGGAGGCGCCAATGATCTCCGGCGCCGAGACGTGGATCCTGGCCGTTCTCCTGGCGCTGCTCGGACTGCTTGCCGCCCTCCGGTTGCCATGGCTTTCCCATTGGTTCAGCTTTGGTGGACTGGTGGGCGCCCTGGTCGGCCTTGTGACCGCATTCCTTCTGGCGTTGCGGACGCAGACCGACATCCTGCTTGGCGCGACCGCCCTCTTGCTGGGGCTCTCGCTGGGAACCGCCTTCAACGACGCCGGTAGGGCCGGCGTCTGGCGATGGCGTTTCGGACTGGCGGGATTCGCCGCCGGCCTCGCCGCCACAGCCCTGTCCATCCTGTGGCTCTGGTGGTTCGCGCCGGTCGGGCTGGTGGGCTCGGCCGGCCTTTCCCTCGCCTTCTGGTGGCGCCGTGCCCGAACGGCCGACTCCCTCCCGCCAAAGGCCGCCGCCCCGCCTCGTCCGCCCCTTGCTGGGGACCGGGCGCAGGCGGCCATCGCCTTCCGCATGAGGTGCACGACTTGTGGAGCGGTCTACCAGTCCAATTCGAAGGCGCCGGGACGCATCCCGCCTTGCCGCCGCTGCGGCGGCGTGGGATACGAGGCGCTTCCCATAGGGGCCCCCGCTCCGGCGCGAGCCTTGAATAAGCAGGGCCCATCGCTGCGGCGTTGACGACGCAAGCAGCCCCGGAGACGGCACCCGGGCGTTTGGCGCGCTCTTCCGTCCTCGCCATCATCCCGGCCTACAACGAGGTGAAGAACATTGCCTCCGTCGTCGAGAAGACGCGGGCGCAGGGTCTCGAAGTCCTGGTCCTTGATGACGGTTCAACGGACGGTACGGCGGAGGCTGCCCGCGCCGCCGGCGCCGAGGTGGTCTCGAACCGGCACAACATGGGTCTTGGCCGCACCATCCGGCGGGCGTACGAGGAGGCGCTCGCGCGCGACGCCGAGATCGTGGTGCAGCTCGACGCGGACGGCCAGTACGACCCCGCCGAGATCCCGCTCCTCCTCGCGCCGATCCAGAAGGGCAAGGCGGACATGGTGCTGGGGGCGCGCATGGGCAAGGTGCGCTACAAGATGCCGTTCACCAAGCGCGTCGGCAACAAGGCGTTCAGCGCCGTGCTGCGCGCGCTCACGGGGGCGCATGTGTTCGACGGGCAGACGGGCTTCCGTGCCTTGCATCGCGACGTCATCGCCAAGTGCCTGCCCATCAACGAGTTCAGCTACACGCAGGAAATGATCATCCGCGCGGCGAAGGAGGGCTTCGTCATCCGCTCCGTGCAGACGAACTTCTACCCGCGCTACGACGAGCACAGCCGGCTTTTCAGCAACCCGTTCACGTTCGCGGCGAAGGCCTGGTGGATCATCATCCGGACCTGGCGCGACTACCACCCGTTCCGTTTCTTCGTCTGGCCTGGCGTGTTCTTCCTGCTGCTGTCGGCGCTCTTCGGCGCGGAGGCCATGCTCCACTACCTGCAGACGGGCGTCATCTCGGGTCGCATCGGCACCTTGGTCACGTCGGGCGTCCTCTTCCTCTTCGGCATCCAGCTGGTCTTCACCGGCATGCTGGCCGACATGATCCGGACGCACACCAAGTACTAGGCGGCGCGGCGCACGC
>JAXDQQ010000113.1:0-7421 GCA_034667805.1 Thermoplasmata archaeon
GCCGAGGGCCTGGGCTCGGGGTGCGGGCCCGTGGAGGAGCTCGAGGAACTTTGGCTCGAGGAGCTGGACGAGGAGGAGTCCGACCAGGCCGCCGACCAGGGCCCGAGCGAGTGGCGCCGCTGGTGCCGCGACGAGGCCCGCGAGGACAAGGACCGCGAACGCTGCCGCGAGGCGCTTTCCGACTTCGGCGCCATGCGCGAGGGCCGCTGGGTCTCGTTCCGCGTCGACGCCGCCAACGCCACCCTGCTCGACTACCGCGTCGACGGGCTGCTGGTCGCCGAATCCATCCACCTCGAGACCGGCTCCGACAACCTCACCGTCCAAGCCAGCGGCTCCGCCCTGCGCATCGGCGACGAGGACACCGAACTCGTCCTGCACGACGACCCGACGGGCCTCATCCGCCTCAAGGGCGACGACGGCTCGCTGACCATCCAGATCCCGGCCGGCGCCCAGGTCCAGCACGCCGCGGACGGCTCCGTCGCCCGCATCACGTACCCCGACGGCCGCATCGGCCACCTGCGCTCCGACAACGCCACTTTCCTCGACGACCACACCGTGGTCGCCTCAGGTTTCCTCGCCCTGCTCGTCCCGCACGAGCGCCAGGAGCCCCAAGGCCAGCAAGACCAGCAGGACGACGGCGAACGCGCCGACCGCGAGGAGAAGGTCAACGACGCCATCGAGGACCGCAAGATCGGCGCCGAGATCACCCTGCGCGCTCCCCAGACGGCGGCTGCCGCCGCGGCGGCCCTGGCCGGCACCGGCAACGGCAGCGTCGAGGTCCTGGCCTACGACGACGTCGAGGTCCAGGTCCAGCTGCCCGCCAGCGGCGTCGCCAGCCCGGAGGCGCCCATCCGCATCGAGCTCAGCGCCGACCTCGACGAGGGCCGTACCATCGTCCTCAACGTCAACCGCTCCCTGCTTGAGAGCGACGATGCCGACTCGCTCGTCCTGGCCTACTTCGACCTCTTCGACCAGCCCGACGGCTCTACCCTCGAGACCGAGGTCGTCTTCCGCCAGGCGTCCAGCCTGCAGGACGTCCTCGACCCCACCGACGACGGCGGCTCGCCCGAGTACTGGGTCGTCGAGGACGCCAACGGCCTGCAGGTGCTGGCGAGCGTCCCGCACTGGTCGGCCCACGCCATCACCGTCAGCAGCCTCGCCGGGCTCAGCTCGCCCAGCGTCGTCACCGGCCTCGTGGTCGGCGTCGCCGGCAGCCTCGTCGCCGCCGCCATGCTGTTCTGGCCGCGCCGCCCCGAGGACGAGTAGAACGACACGCGGAAACCGCGGAATCGATCTCCGCGCTTTTCCGCGGACTCCGCGTGCAATGGGTTCCCGCTCACTTTGGCGGGGGAGCCACCGGACTGGAGGCCGGACCCCCGCCTTCCTGCTCCGGCGTCGCCGCGGGCGCCTCGGGAGCGAAGGCCAGCGGCGCATCCGCCGCCGCCTCGTCGGGCTCGCCCTTCTCCTTCCGCGTCACCGGAGGCCCGAGCGCCAGCCACGCGTCGGCGAAGCGGTCCACGGCCGAGTCGAGGAACGACCGGCGGTAGGTCACGAGGATGTTGGCGACGCGCTCCGGGTCCTCGACGAACAGGCGCTTGGTGCGCCCGTCGGGCTGCTCGCGCAGGATGCCCGCCGCCCGCAGCTTGTTGAGGTGGAACGACAGCGTGGGGCCGCTGACGCCGATGACCTCGCGCAGCTCCTTCGGCGTGCCGCCCGGGTTCAGCAGGAGGTGGCTGCAGATGCGGCGCGGCGCGTCGTGGCGCACCAGGTAGAGGATGTCCTTGTCACGCCGGTCCATGCCCTCGCCGGGGTAGAACGCCTTGAAGCCCGCCGACTCGCGCGTGACGAGCTGGCCGTGCTTGACCAGCTGGTAGCAGTGGTACTCCAACGTCGAGACCGGCATCGCAAGCCGCGCCGCCAATTCGCGCATGTGCAGGCCGGGGGACTCCTGGATGAAGCGCACGATGCGCTTGCGCGCTTCGAGGTCGAGGACGGTGTCCGGCGTGGGAGGCGGCGGGGGCAAGGGTCAGTCCAACCAGGAAATCGATGCAGCTGTCGCCTACCGCTTCATGACAGCGAGGTAGAGCGCCAGCACGACGCCCAGCCCGATGACGGCGAGGCCCGTGAGACCCATGTCGCCGCCGGCGATGGCGGCGCGGTCGTCGTAGGCCAGCTTCGCCAGGTAGATGCCCTGCACGGCCAACAGCAGGAACGCGAAGCCGACCCACAGCAGCCGGCCGTGGCGCAGGCGCAGGTAGGAGACCAGGCCCACGACGAACAGC
Organism: Thermoplasmata archaeon; assembly: GCA_034667805.1. Classification (GTDB taxonomy): domain Archaea; phylum Thermoplasmatota; class E2; order JACPAO01; family JAHFTW01; genus JAHFTW01. Next base: position 2,283 of record JAXDQQ010000113.1, read on the forward strand.
AAGGTGGAGACGCCGCACAGCAGCACCGCCGCCCCGACGGCCAAGTTCGCGATCCAGCTCATCGCCAGCGGCAGGTGGTCCCCCCCGTTTCATGCTTTGTCTCTCGTTGGGCGCGAACGCCGGACCCTCAAGGGGGCGGCGGCGGGTCACCGTCGGACGAGAACCGCCAGCCGTCGGGCGGCAGGTAGCCGTAGAACATGTGCGTGATGAGGCGGTACGACTGGCTGGCGGCGATGCCCACGCCACGGTCGGCGGCCACCGGCTCCTGCCCGGCGAAGATGGCGATGTCGAGCAGGACCTTCGGCCCCAGCTTGCCTTCCTGGATCGCCGTGGAGTTGAGGATGAGCAGCAGCGGCGACTCGCCGTTGGCATGGCCGATGTCGGGCACGACCGCGCCGCCGTCGTTGGCGATGGCCGTGACGTCCAGGCGCGTCCCGAGCGACTGGGTGGACTGCCAGACAAGTTCCATCTGGATCAAGTCGGGCGCCCGCACCCCGATGGTGAAGTTCGGCCCGCCTCCACTGTTGCCGCGGGCGCCGGCGACGTTGAACGACTCCTGCAGGAACCCGTCGAACGAGTAGGAGTCCACGTAGGCGCCGACCGTTGGGTCGGGCTCCAGGACCACCTTCGCGAGGGGCGGCTCGGCGCCACCGACTTCTAGCGCCATGGTCGTCGTCACGTAGCCAGGGTGGCTGGCCTGCAACGTGTAGGAGCCCTCGCGCAGTCCCTCGAAGCGGAAGTTGCCGGAGGCGTCGCTCATTGCGTCGAGGCCCGCCGGCTCCAGGCGAAGGGCAACGCCTTCGAGGGGCACGATGGCGGACGTGACCACGACACCTGCGATGGCCAGGCCCGACCCGGACTGCTCCAGCGCATCGCCGGTCGGGGCGGGCGGGTCGCCCGAGCACCCGGCGAGCAGGACGCAGGCCGTGATGACCAAGGCCGGAGCGATGCCCACCGTCGCCTCTCGCCGCACGTGGGCCAGGACATCCGGCGGCTATTTGGCGATTGACGCTCGCCGCCGCCTCTCGGCCTGCAGCCGGTCGGCCAACCGCTTGACGGCGTCGCCGGTGCGCGGCGGCAAAAGGAAGCCGTCGGTGTGCGGGCAGTAGTCCGCGTCCATCTCGGCCGCCCGCAGGTCCTCGGCCCAGACGGCCGGGTACAACCGGCACCCTTCGGGCCGCACCTCGTGCACGCCGCACAGGCCATCGTCGCGCAGGAACCAGCAGGGGCGCCCCGCGCCGCCCCGCGCAGGCGGTCCGTCGCGCGTCTTGAGCTGCAGGTAGCCGTCGTCGGCCTTGAACCAGAAATCCTCGCCCGGCCGGGCCCGCGACAGGCGGCGCAGGTCGTCGTCGGTTAGGAGCATCTCGATGTCGTGGCAGCACAGGCTGCACTGCTTCTCGATGCAAGGCACGGTGGCCTTGACGGGGATCTGCGGCAGGGCGGAGGGCGGCGGAGGGTCGAGCGGCGGCATGGCTACTTGGCCAGCGTGACGCCGCGTTGGTCCTGGTAGCGGCCACCCTTCGCGCCGTAGTCCTTCGTCGGCGCCGTCTGCAGCGTCTCCAGGACGACTTGGCAGAAGCGGTCGCCGATGGGGATGGACAAGGGTTCGCCGCTGGCGTTGAAGGCGCCGACGGTGAGGTTGCCGCGGAAGCCGGCGTCCACCTTGCCGAAGGCGGCGATGACGCCCTTGCGGGAGTAGCTGGAGCGGATCCACAGCGAGCCCACCGCGTCCTTCGGCATCGAGAGGACCTGTTCCGTGCCGATGATGAACCGCGTCATCGGCGGGATGGTCGCGAGGCTGGACGAGACGGGCTCCAGCGACACGGACGGCACGAGGACGTGGGCGATGCGCAGGTCGAGGCCGTTCGGGGTCAGGTCCTGCGGGTGCCAGGGCTCGGCCTTGAACGTGCCAGCCTGCACCGCGGCGAGGAAGTCCGAGTCGCTCCACACGGCCATGCTGGGAGCACCTCGCCACCCCCATATCATGGTCTCAGGGGCTCTTCGCATGGAGCCGCACGCTTATGTCGGGGCGCCAAGTCGCGCCGCCCAGCGGGCCTGTAGGCTAGTTTGGTAGACTTCCAGGTTTGGGACCTGGAGACCTCGGTTCAAATCCGGGCAGGCCCACTTCCGGACTGGTTCAGCCATTGGCCTATTCGAATCAGCCATAAGGCCAATGGACCTGTCGATTTCCGATGATTCGCCATGGCCCCTTGATGGTCTCGGTCGCGCTCTTGATGGCAACGTCGTCTGCGGCGGCCCAAGGCCCGGGCGGCGATGCCGCGGCTCGTTGCCCGGTGTGGGAAATCCAGGTCTCCCCGCCGACCGTTCAACTCGATCCAGAAGGTTGCGTCCGCCAGTACGTATACGACCAGGCTGGGAAGGTACTGGACGCGTTCGATTGGCTTGTCAACGAATGCGTGAATGGAATGAACTGCGATGAGCGGGCAGAACGCATCGTCGCGTGCACGGGAAAACCGGACCCACACAAGTGCATTGGATGGGAGTTGGACGACACGCCGTTCGACCTGAACATTTTCCCCTAGCCCCGCAAGGGCCAGACCAATCCGTACGCGGCCGCCCCGTACCACGCCACGCAGAGGCCCCCGACGACGAGGATGGCGGCGCTCGCCTTGTGCATCCACGGTGCGCCCGCAAGCAGCAACCCGGCGCGCGTCTGCTGCCCGAGCGCCACGAGCGCCGCGAGCGCGACCACGACACCAGCCACCGCCAAGGTGTAGAGCCCGAACGCGGCGAGCCCGACCTCGGCGCCCTCGACGAAGCCGGCGAGGAGGATGGGCAAGAACAGCGGGCCCGTGCAGGCGAAGCCCGCGAGGCCGTACGCGGCGCCGAACGCCGTGAAGCCGGCGCGTGCGTCGAGCGCCGCCGCGCCCATCCGGGCCGGACGCGGCCGCAGGAACTCCCACCCCGTCCCGCGCAGGGCCAGCACTCCGAGCACGGCGAGGCCGATGCCGAGCAGCGGCGCGAGCCACGGCAGGAAAGGCCGAAGCGCCGCGCCGAAGGCCCAGAACAGCAGGGCGAGCGCGGCGTATACCGCGACGATCCCCAGCGCGGCCTGCGCGCCGCCCGCCAAGGCGCGGCCGACGCGAGCGGGGCCCGGCGCCGCCGCGCCGCTGCGCTCGAGCAGCAGGCCGAGGTAGGCGGGCAAAAGGCCGATGCCGCACGGCGTGAAGACGCACGCGAGCCCGGCGACGAACGCGAGGCCGAGCAGGCCGACGCGCAGCGCGGGGATCGGCTGCGCGGAGCCGAACTTGGCGGCCTGCACGGCGCCCTCGAGGTCGCTGCGGTCCTGCGCGCCGGCCTTGGCGTACACCAGTTCGCCCGATGGGTCGACGACGGCGAGCTTGGGCAGGCTGACGGCGGCGTACTTGACGTAGACCTGGTCGGTGTCGCGGGCGTGGCGCCACGGCACCTCGGTGCGCGTCTGCAGCTTGACCAGGTCCGTGTCCGACTCGCCGCCGAAGGCGTTGCCGGAGCCGGGGTCGCTCCATGTGTCGACGGAGAGGATGACGACGTCGGGGTGCTCAGCGGCGAGCGGCTTGAGCACCTCCTCCGTGACGGTGCGGCAGGTCGTGCAGGCGACGGCCATGAAGTCGAGGACGACGGTCTTGCCGCGGTAGTCCGAGAGGCGGAACGGCACTGGTCCGCCCAGCGTCCCGTTCTCGTAGCCCGTCGAGACGAGGCTGAAGTCCGGTGCGGGGCCTTGCGTGCGCCAAGCAGAGGTCAAGGTCGCGCCGGCGGCGACGGCGAGGACGAGCGCCAACGCCACCCAGAGGTCGAGGGTGCGCGGCCCGTCCTGCGGTCGCGGCGCGGCCACGGCGGTTTCCAGGGGACGGCGGCGATAAGGCTTGGGCTACCTTTGGCGAAGGATGGCGGCCAGGAGCGCCAAGGTCGCCACGGACCAGAGCACGGGGATCGAGGGTGCCGGCTTTTCCTCCATCGGGATGTCGAAGACGAAGTAGTGCTGTTCCGCGCAGGAAGGGGCGGCGTCGCCTTGGCACTCCGCTGACGCAAGGTCCGGCCCCTCGGGGAAGCGCACCGACTGCATCGTCCCGTTGGAGGCGGGCTCCTGCAAGACCCACGTGACGCCTAGGCGCCATCCGGGTTCGTAGTCGACCGGGCGCCCGTTGGCCAGGTAGTCGCTGGTGTCGAACTCGAAGCGGTCCCCGACCTTCGTGGCCAACGTGGGCGGCGCGAAGCAGGCGTCGCCGACGCGGCAGACCTGGTAGTAGGCGGCAGTCACGTCGCTGTCCGCGGACAACTGGAGGAACCCGCTCCATTGCGTGTGCGGCGGGACGACCGCGGGAGAATGGCCGACCGCTATGACGTCCGCACGCAGAGAGGGGGCCGCCGATTCCGGATGGGCCTCGGCCGGGGCGATGATGGCGAACGCCGCCAGCGCCGCCATCGCCAAGACCGTCGCCCGGACCGCCATGGCCACCGTTGCGTGGGCCAGGCAAAAGGGTTGCCGCCCGCAAGCGCCAAATGCCGGGCCTCCGGTCGATGGCCGTGCTGCGCGCCCTCGGCTTGGCCAGCCTCCTCGTCGCGGGCCTGCTGCTGGCGGGCTGCACCGGTCCCGGCGGCTCGGGTGACGGCAGGGGCACGTCAGCGACGTCCGGCACGGGACCGGCCGCGGAATCCGGGATCCTGCGGGGCTCCCTGTCCGCCGTCGACCGGTCGGCGACCGCACCGCTCGCCCTCGCCAAGCCCGGGCACGGCCGCCTGGCGGCGACGCTCGTGCTGACGAGCAACCTTCCCCAGACGCGGCTCGCCCTCAACGTCTCCGGCCCCGATGGCCAGAGCACCGAGGTGGACGCGAGCCCGATCCTGTACGCGTTCCCCGGCCAGCGGCCGACGGTCGCCTTCGCGCTGCCCGCGACGGGCGACTGGACGGCGGTCGTGCGGCTCGACTCGGGCGCATCGGCGGACTACGAGGTCCACTGGTGCGCCGACGACACTTCGTCGCCGGGTCCGCAGGACAACCTCGCCTGCCAGCGCGACTATTGACCGAGCCGCTGGCCGAGCCCGCAGGACCAGGGAATCAACGGGCCGTTGTTTCTTCGGGTTCCTTGGGTTGCGCGGCCCGTCTGTGAGACTCCGAGCTTGCGCGCAGGATGAGCG
>JAXDQQ010000114.1:0-10091 GCA_034667805.1 Thermoplasmata archaeon
GTCGAGTGGCGGGCCCAGCGCTTCGTCGACCAGGCCCGGCTGCTGCTGCGGCGTCCCGCGCTTTGGGTGCCGGTGGGCTCGCTCACCGGAGCCGCGACCTTGGCGCAGGTCTTGGTCTACGTCTTCCTCGTGCTCGCGTTCCTGCCCTTGGCCAATCCCGCCCTCGTGCTCGCCGGAGCCCCGCTGTTCCTGCTGAGCTTCGGCATCGCGCTCACCCCGGGCCACCTCGGCACGTACGAGGCGGCGTTCGTGCTCGTGTTCTCCAGCCTCGGGCTTGGCGCCGAAGGCCTGCTGCCCATCGCCTTCGCCGTGCATCTTCTCACCGTCGCCATCGTCACGGTCCTGGGCGGCCTGGCGTCGGGCGCCCTCCTCGCCTCGTCGACGGCGACGCCGGCGCAGATGTCCACGGCGGCGCAATTGGCCACGCCACCCATGGAAGCGGAGCCCCAACCCGTGATGGAGAGCACGCCATGACGGTCGTCCACGTCTACGGAGCCTACGTCGCAACCCGCACCGAGGGGATCTCCACCAACGTGCACGGCCTCTGCCTCGCCTTGGGCGCCGCCGGCGCCCACGTCCGGCAAGACTGCGTCCCCACCGACCTGCGCCGCCTGAACTCGCACGGCACGCTGGCCGCGTCGGCCCTGCGGGGGGCGCGCTGCGTCCGCGCGGCAGGCGAACGGCCAGACACCTCGCTCGTCCACCACCACGTCAGCCTCCTGTCCACGGCGCTCCCGGCGCGCATCCGGCCCACGGCGGCGCCCGTCCTCGTCCAGGCCTGGAACGCGCACTACGAGCCCGGCAGTGCCGCCGGCCTGCCGGCGCGCGACCGCTTGGCGCACCGCATCGCCAACGGGCCCGAAGCGACCCGGCTGGCCCTGGGCGGCATCCAGCATCTCGTCGTCTCGAGCCAGCTCCAGGCCCGCCAGGCCGAAACCCTCGGCTACGCCGGCGGCTTGCACGTCGTTCCCAACGGCGTCGACCTGCAGGCGCACCGGCCGCACACGCCCGAGGAGACCGAGGCGGCGCGGCGCGCCTACCGCCTCGACGGAGACCCGGTCTTCCTCTACTACGGCCACGCCACCCCTTGGAAGGGATTGCGCACCTTGATGGCGGCGCTCCCTGCCCTGCTGCGCGAGCATCCACGCGCGCAGGTGCTGCTGTCGCTCACCGGCTACGGCCGCGACCATGCCTGGGTCGACGCCGAGGTGCGCGCGAAAGGGCTGGCCGGGCGCGTCCGGCGCATCGGCCCCGACGACGTGGCCCGCCTGCACGCCGCGGCGGACGTCGCCGTCCTGCCGGCGCCGGCCGGCGTCGGCACCGCCTGCTATCCCAACGTGCTGCTGGAATGCCTGGCCGGCGGCGTGCCCATCGTCGCGACGGGCGTCGGATGCGTCCCCGAGGTCGTCGCGCACCGCCGCAACGGCCTGCTCGCCGCGCCAGGCAGCCCGACCGACCTGGCCGCGCGCCTCGGCGAGTTGGCCGGCGACCCTGTTCTGCGGCGCCGCCTCGCGGCGCAAGCGCGGCGCACGATGGAGGCCGGCTTCGGCTGGGACGCCATCGCCCAGCGCATGCTGGCGGTCTACCGTTCGATGGGCGTGGAGGCGGTGCCCCGCGCCCGGCCGCCGAGACCCTCCGAACGCCGCTCCCTGGCCGTGCCGTCGGCGGAGGCTGCATGACCGCGCCTCCATCCCGCCTCGCGTGCCTTGCGCGGCTTGCCTTCGCGGCGACGGCCCTCGCCCTTCTTGCCTTGGCCAGCCCTGCCCAAGCGGCGGAGCAGCCGACGGAGGCGCCGGCCGACTTCCACAACGGCCAGTCGAACGGCTTCGGGTCGGTGACGATGGTCCCGTACCTGCGCGTCGCCGGGTCGTCCGTGCCCCTCACCGCCTCCTTCACGATCACGGACCTCGACGCGGTGTCGGCGGCCCACGACGTCCTCTTCGCGTTCAACCTCAAGAGCGACTCCGCGAAGGTCACGCTGGACTCCCTGCAGACCGCCAGCGGGACGACGCTGCAGCCCGTGTCGACCACGGTCGTCGACGGCGGCCGGCAACCGCAGGTGCATGTGGCTCCGGCCGCCCTCCTCGCGGCCGCCCAGGACGGCCGCATCGACGTGGTCTTGCGCGGCCGCATCCAGGCGACCGCCAACGGCCAATCGCACGTCGGCGCCATGGCCATCGCCTTCGACGACGCGTGGGGCAAGATGCCGACCACCGATGGCCCGGCGCAGCTCTACGGGTTCACGATGCTGATGGCCACCGGCGTCGGTGGCGGGGGCATGCCCTTCCAGGGCCAGGGCAACACGTGGGTCGTGCTCCCCGTCGCGCTCGTGGCGTTCGTCACTGCGATCGCGGGAACGATGGCCGTCCGCGCACTCGCCGGCGCACCGCCTGCTCCAGCCAACCTGCCGCCACCGCCGGCACCGCGGGCGCCCGTCATGGTCTTCGGCGGGCCTGCCTCGCCGGTCTTGGCGCATCCGGCGGCGCCGCCCCGACCGGTCCCGGCGCGGCCAGCGGTTCCGGTCGCGGTCGCCGTGACGCACGTCCCGGTCCGCGCCGCGCCCCTGCAGGGTCCGATCCTGCCACCGCATCCGCTGGTCCGCTCGACGGGCGCCGTCCCCCAATCGGTCGCGTCGGTCGCCCCGGTCGTCCCGCCTCCGGCCGCCTCGGGCAAGCCCGTCGGGCCGCACGGGGTCTCGCCGGTGCGCACGGCCGTCAAGCGGCCGAAGGCGGCCCCGGCCGCTTCGGGCCGGCCTGCAGCGACCTCCTCGACCCGCTCGACTCCGCGGGCGGCCCCGGCGCGGCGAGCAAGCGTGGGCGCGGCCACCGCAGGCCGTCGGTCCAAGGGCCAAGCCAGCCGCTGAACCTGTCTGTCGTTGTTCGTTCGTTGCGCCTTGGCCCGCGTTACGCAGAGGCCAGCTGGTAGACGTCCACCTGGCGGCCGTGGTGGTTGTCGAAGCTCTGGACGAGGGTGCCGTTGTGGTCCGCGACGAAGCCGCGCATCCAGTCCTGCTCGAACGTCAGGTCGAGGTACGGGTCGAGGACGACGTAGCGCAAGGCTCCTTCCTCGACCTGCTGGTCCATCCAGGTGTGGTTGACGTAGTAGTGGTAGGTCGGGTGGCCGTTGTAGAGGTGCAGGCTGAACCGGCCCAGCGTCGTGCCCACCTGGGCGGCGGCCGGGTCCTGCCCCTCGATCCAGGCGGCGGCCTCCCGCACGCCATACCCGTAGTCGTCGCCACCGACGCGCTGCTGCAGGCTGAAGTGGAGCGGGGCGAAGGCCGCCAGGGCGGCGAACCCGACGACGGCAAGGACGGCGCCAGGGGTCTTCCACCAGGGGTCGCCTGGCGTCGGCCGCGACAAGAGCCACGCCTTCCTTGCGCCGGCATGCACCGGCCACGTGGCGAGGAGGACGCCGGCCGGCGACAGGGGAAGCGCGTAGAACCATTCCTTGCGCTGGCTGGCGATGAGGAAGAGAAGCACGACCACGGGCCAGATGAGGAGGGTCATCATGGTCCATCGGCGCGCCGGGTCACGCAGGTCGCGCAGCGCCATCGCCCAGCCGAACAGGGCGAGGCCCGCGAGCGCCACGCCCCACTGGGCGAGCAGGCCGACGTCGGGGGCGGTGAAGTACCAGTCCCAGCCGCGCTGCAGGTTGCCCGACGTGGCGCCCTGCACGCGGTGCGCCTGCCATCCCAGCTTCGCGGCGAAGTCGGCCGTGGCGTGCAGCAGCCAGAGGTGGAGCAGGTACCCGAGCGTGAGCACGGCCAAGGGCAGCGCGGCCGCCAGCACGTGCCAGCCCGTCGCGCGCAGCCGGGCGCGCGCGGCCTCGCGCCGGCGCAGGTCGCGGTCCAGCCGCGCCGTCTTGCGGTCCCGCATCGCGCGCGTCGCGAGGACCGCGATGATGGGCACCAGGACGAGGATGCCAGGAAGCTTGGCCAGGGCCGTGGCGGCGACCGCGCAACCCGTGGCCAAGGCGGTGCCCAAGGTCGGACGGCGCAGCCAGAGCAGGAAGAGAAGGAGGCTGAGGCTGAAGAGGAACGTGAAGCCGGCGTCGAGCTGGCCGGAGCGGCTCACCGCGACGTGGAACGGCAGGACGGCCAGGAAGACTGCCGCGAGCCCACCGAGCCAGCGGTCGCGCACGAGCACGCCGAGGGCGTAGACGACCGCGATGGTCGCGGTGCCAAGCAGGGCGGAGACCAGGAGCGGGCCCGCGACCTCGGAGCCGGTCAGCTTGATCGCGGCGGCGAAGGTGTAGAGCAGGAAGGGCGGTTGGCTCACGAACGGCACGGGGCCGAAGCCCTCGATCGGTGGATACTGCAGGGCACGTGGGTCGTGCGCAAGGCTGCTGGCCACGGCCGCGTACTCCGCCTCGTCGCCGTAGAGGAACGTCGGCAGGAGGTGCCACAGGCGCAAGACGAGGCCGAGCAGCAGGCCCGGCAGGAGGACCCAATGGGGCGCGGCGCGAGCGACGAAGCCCTGCCACTTCGCGCGCAGTGGCCCGATGGCGGACTCGTCGACGTCTTCGGCCACGGACCCTTGGCATCCGCATGCGCGGCATCAACCCTTCGGGCCGCCGATGTTTGCCCCCTTCGCGACTGCCCCTCCGCGGTTGTCCCGCAAGGGTTGTCTCCGGTGGCGACCAGATAGGAGACCGAATGGACGTCAACCCGCGTGAATGCATGTTCTGCCACGGCGACCTGCCGGTGCGTCCCGACGAGCCGGTCAACATGGCCTTCATGGCCCACCTCGAGACCCGCGAGGCCTGCCAGGACGGCTTTGCCGCCTGGACGGACAACATGCAGCGCGACTTCACGGGTTATTGAACGCGCCCGGGTCTGTTCGGTTCCCGGCACGCGGTCGAACCTCCTTCCGCCGTCGGCGTCCTCGTCGACGTGCGCGACTTGCGGTCAGGCTTTGTCCCCTCTCCACGGCCGTGGCTTCACGGGCGACCCGCACACCGGGCAATCGCCTTTCTTCGGCATCGCCTCGAGCCAACGCCCGCAGCCCGTGCAGCGCGGCCGGAAGTCGAGGCTCGCGCGGATGCCTGGCTGGTTGACGGTCTGCGTCGGCACGCCGAGGCGGGCCGCCACGTCGAGCATCGTGTAGTCGTCCGTCACCAGCGTGGCGTCCTTCCCCAGATGCAACGCCAGGGCGAGCAGCGAGCGGTCGGCCGGGCTCAACCGTGCCAGCGTCCCGGCGCGGGTCGCGGCCTCATCGACCTTGGCCAAGTCGGCGGCTTCGGCGGAGCGCACCTCGAGGCCGAGCGACGTCCAGTCCTCGTACCGGCGCGCGTCGCGCCCGCCCGGGGAGACCTCGGCCGCCGCCTCCGGCGTGGTGGCCCAGCGGGGGCCCCGCGGCGGATCCTTGCCCCCGAGCAGCAGCGAGGTGTCAAGGACAAGCCACTGCACGCTTGGCCCAGCTTCGCCTCGGCCTTCAGGATGCCGTTGCCAACCGTTTTCTGCGCCTGGGCTTGACCTTGCGGCAGGCCCAAGTGGGCACCGCGGTTCTCAGCCCGCGTGGACGGGACCGCCCTCGGCATCCTCCTCGCGCTGGCCTTCCTTCCGCCCCTCCTGTTCATGCTGTGGGTGCGCAACCACGAGAAGACGCAGCGTGAACCCCTCGGCGCAGTCCTGGGGATGTTCGTCTACGGCGGCACCCTCGGCGTCATCATCGCCTTGGCGCTCATCTACGCCTTGGACTACAGCCTCGGGACCCAGGTCGACGGCCTCTCTCTGCTGAGTCTGGTCGTCATCGCCCCCTTGCTGGAGGAGCTGGCCAAGGGGCTGGGCCTGGGGCTGGTGCGCAACCGCATCCGCGAGCTGGAGGACGGCATCGTGTACGGCGCCGCCATCGGCCTGGGCTTCGCGGCGACGGAGAACCTGCTGTACGGCCTCCAGGCGCTGGGGGATTCGGGCATCCAGGAGGCCGCCCTCACCATCGCCTTCCGCGTCCTCTCGAGCGTCCTCCTTCACGCTGGCTCGACGGCGCTGCTCGGATACGGATATGCCCGCATGCGCCTCCGCAAGCAGGGGCTCATCGTCCTGATGCCCTACTACCTGTTCGCGGTCGCCCAGCATGCCATCTACAACTTCCTCGTCGGCCCGCAGTATCTCTGGGGCTTCGTCGCCGCCGTGGTCATGGTGCTCGTCGTGACGGGCCTGCTGCGGCGTCAGATCCGCCGCCTGGATGCCCAGCCGCGCGACGCCTGGGTGGCCGTGCAGCGCTGAGGGCCCCGCCCCGACGTCACGCGGAGACCGCGGAACGCGCCGAGGCCGTTTTTCCGCGTTTTCCGCGCGCTCCGTGTGGCCGGAGCGCCAAGGCCACCGCCCTGGATCGGCTCGCGTCGGACTTTTGAAGGCCCTCCCTGTCGCCCGGCCCATGACGAAAGTCGGATTCGTCGGCGCCGGCACCATCGGGGCCAACTCGATCTTCGCGAGCCTCATGCTGACCGACCGGATCGACGAGATCGCGGTCGTCGACATCGCCGAGGCCGCCGCCGTCGGGCGCGCCATGGACCTCAACACCGCCTCGGTCGCCTTCGGCCGCCGCACCAAGGTCACCGGCTCGACGGACTACGCGACGCTGAAGGGCGCCGACCTCGTCGTCGTCTCCGCCGGCGTCCCGCGCAAGCCCGGCATGACGCGCGCCGACCTCCTGGGCATCAACATCAAGATCCTCAAGTCCGTGTGCGCCGAAGTGAAGAAGAACGCGCCCGACTGCGTCTTCCTCCTCGTCAGCAACCCCGTCGACATCCTGCTCTACATCTGCTGGAAGGAGCTCGGCCTGCCGCGCGAGCGCGTCATCGGCATGACGAGCCTGCACGACTCCGCGCGCTTCACCGACATCGTCCGCGACGCCACCGGCGACCGCGAGGTCCGCGCCACCATCCTCGGCGAGCACGGCGAGACCATGTTCGTGTCCCCCACGCTCTCGAGCCCCGAGCTCAAGGGCGGCGACTGGGAGGCCTGGGAGAAGAAGACCCGCGGCCGCGCCATGGAGATCATCGAGCGCGTCGGCGCCACCGCCTACGCCCCCGGCGCGTGCACCGGCCGCATGGTCAAGGCGATCATCGAGGACACGCACGAGGAGATCCCGACCGGCGTCATCCTGATGGGCGAGTACGGCCACAAGGATGTCGCGACCGGCGTCCCGGCCGTCCTCGGCCGCGGCGGCCTGGTGCGCGTCGTGCAGTACGACCTCTCCGCCGTCGAGAAGGCGAAGCTCGAGGTCACCGTCAAGGCGGTCAAGGAGAAGATCGCCGAGGGCCTCGAGATCCTGCGCAACCCGCCGGCCCCGACGCCGACGCCGGCGGCCAAGACGGCCTAGACACGCATCACGGCCGACAACCGGCCTAGGGGGCCGCGTCCGAGCGCAGCGAGGGCCCGAGGGAGGCGAGCCGAAGGCTGCCGAGCGCGGGATTCACCGGACGCCGCGCTGAGCGGCGTCCAAGTGAGCGGCCCCCTTCTCCTCGGGGGTGCGGGGGCGGAGCCCCCGCTAGGCCGGTACGGACTTGTCTCGCGCGAAACGAGCCGGAGCTCGCAGAGCGACGGCCGTTTCGTGCCCTCAGATGAATTGGTTCGTCGGCGGCCCGAACTGCGTCGTGTCCGTTCCTTCGCGCATGCGCTTGAGCTCGGACTCCAGCGCCATCGCCTCCTGCAGCAGCGGCTTCCAGTCCATCACGACGTCGGGCATGACCTTGCCCAACGCCTCGATGAGCGCGGCGGCGGCGCGGCCGTCGGGGTGGTCGCGCGTGGCCTCGACCATGACGGCGCCGGAGCGCACCTTGTGGGCGGGCGCGAGGAGAAGGATGTGCGCGGTGATGCCGCCGATGAGGGCGCGCTCCATGGCCGGGATGCCGGTCTTGGTGAGCTCCTTCAGCACGTCGGCGTTGGCCGCGGCGCAGAACACGTCGGGCGTGTTGTCACCGTCGCCGCGCACGACGCCTTCGAGCGCGATGACGAGGTGGGCGCCGCCCTTGCCCGCCCAGTCGAGCAGCGTCTCGGACAGGCGGATGGCGACGGAGGGCGGAGGGGCGAGCTCGGTCGTGACGATGTAGATGCGCGGGCACTTCTTGTCGAGCTTGCAGGCGACCTCGCCGCCGAAGATGCGCACCGCCGACGTGGCGCGGCCGTCCTGGATGGCGGTGACGGCCGACAACTCGGGCAGGCGAAGGTGGGCGACCAGGGGCAGCTCGAGGTTGCGGATCAGGTACTGCGCCGCGATGGACGCGGCGGAGCCGGTCGTGGGGAAGGCCGCGAGGACCAAGGCGTCCTTGAGGTCGATCGCCGCGAAGGTCTCCAGGGTCGTCTCCGGCATCGCCGCGCAAGCCGGCCGGTGCTTGATAGACTAGCCGCTGCGCCTACCTGAGGACGGATCGCCTGCGCTGGCGCTCCTCGAGGACAAGCCCGCGCTCGCGGCCCACCTGGCCGCGCATGGACGTGTTCTCCTCGGCCCGGCGAGTCAGGTAGGGAACGACCTCGCGGACGGGGCCATACGGGACGTACTTGCAGACGTTGTATCCTTCGGCAGCCAGGTTGTAGGAGAGGTGGTCGCTCATCCCGAGCAACTGCGAGAAGGCGATCCGTGGGTCGTCGCGGCGGAGCCCGTGCCTCTCCATGAGCTCGGTCAGGAGGAGCGTCGACCGCTCGTTGTGCGTCCCTGCCACGATGGCGATTCGCCCGATGTGCTCGACGCAGAACCGCAAAGCCTCGTCGTAGCTTGCGTCGGACGCCGCCTTGTCCGGCAGGATGGGCTCGGGCAGGCCGCGCTCGACGGCCCGCGCGCGCTCCTTCTCCATGTATGCGCCCCGGACCAGCTTGAGCCCAAGCCAATAGCCGCCGGCGGTCGCGAGTTGGTGGGCCTTGCGCAGCAGCTCGAGGCCGTCCCGGCGGTACATCTGGATGGTGTTGTAGACGACCGCGCTCTCCTGGTTGAACCTCGCCATCATCTCGGTCGCCAGCGCGTCGATGGTGTCCTGGATCCAGGACTCCTCCGCGTCGACGAGGATCCGCACGCCCTTGGCGTGGGCGTGCGCGCACAGGCGCTCGACACGGGCCCGGGCCCGGGACCATTCCTCGCGCTCGCCGTCGTCCAGAGGAGCCCCCGCGCCCAGCTTCTCGAGGAGGGAGATGCGAGCCAGGCCGCTCATCTTGAACACGCAGAACGGGATCGCCGGGTTGCCCGCGGCCAGGTCGATCGTCCGCTCGACCTCCGCCATCGTGGCGTCGGACTCGGACTCGCCCTCACGGCCTTCGTCGGCCACGTCAAGGATGGTCCCCACCTTGTGGCGCCATAGCGCGGCGATGGTGGGGCCGCACTCGGCGATCGTCTCGCCGCCGACGAACTGCCGGAAGATGGTGTGCTTGACGAGTCCCTTGACGGGAAGGTGGAGTGCCAGGGCGGCGCGCAGGGCCGCCGTGCCGGCCTTGACGAGCCGGGGGTGCCCGAACGACCGGAAGATCCAATCGGCGCGGCGCAGGTCGGCGTCGCTCTTGGACCGGAATGCGATCTCGGTGTTGGCGAAGCTGAGCCCCATGGGCGCGAGCGAGCCAGGTTCGCCCCCGGGATAAAACGACGGGTCCCGGCGCCAGACCAAGAATCCTCAGGCCTTCGGGCGGACGCCGTGCTTGGCGAGCTGCTTGCCGAGCTGCCCTGTAAGGAAGGCGGCGAACATCACCCAGTCGGAGGCGAACGACTTGAACGGATAGGTGAACGTCGCCGGCCGGTTGTGCTCGACGAAGAAGTGCGCGATCCAGGCGAAGGCATAGCCCGCGACGAGGCCGCCGAGGAGGAACCACGGCGTGAGGACGATGGCGAGGACGATGCACGCCAGCGCGATGGCCGTGCCCGCCAAGTGGAGGGCGCGCGTGCCGGGCTTGCTGTGCTCGCGCAGGTAGAACGGCCAGAACTCGCGCATCGTGCGGTATTTGGCGGCCACGCCGGCGCAGCGACGTCACGGTTCAAGTAGCCTCGGGGCGACTGCCCAGCGTGGTTGCCAAGGCGAAGCCTCGGCGATCTGCACGGCGTTGAGGCACAATCGGCGTCCGGGCGCGACGGGCGATGGACGCGTCGAGGTCCGGGACCGCAGCGCCG
>JAXDQQ010000115.1:0-4054 GCA_034667805.1 Thermoplasmata archaeon
CCACTCGACGGCGTCAAAGGGGTCGACGCCGGTCTTGGTGTAATGGCGCTCCACGTGCAGGCCGGTCGGTCCGGGGACCGTGACGCCGTCGGTGGCGTGGCCCGGGCTGGCCAGCCGGGGCTCCTCCGTCTTTCGCATGACCTTCTCGTCGAATTGGATGTTGATGCTCATATCCCCTTCCCCTTGAGTGCTTCCTGTTGGCCGGGGGAATGCCCAGCAATGATGGCGTGATGGCTGGATGGGGCGCCCAGAGGTCACCGAAACCCTGGATCATACCGACTGTGCATCCCAACCCCTGGCCTGTGCGGCCAGACCCCGTGCGGTTTCCAGGCCACGCGGGGAACCGAACCAACAACGTCCCGTTTAGAAGGAACGTGATAACGCTGGTTCGTGTGCCGATTGAATCCCACTACATCCAACTTTTCTAGAAATGCAAACGGGTAACACACCTCCTGTCGAGGCCCACCGGAAGCCAAAGGGGGTCTGCTACACGCGATTTTTCGCCAATCGCCCGGACCGCAACGCTGACCGAGCGCCACCCGCGGAATCCGGGGGCCGACCACCCCCGCCAGGCCCCACAACTCCATCCGGGAAAGCGGCATGAGCCGCGCCGTGGCCGGACCGCCCTCCCGACGACCTCCCGAGGCGACACAGCCTGGCACAGGAAGCGGGGGGGTCAATCCTCGGCAGCCGGGCCCTGATGCCCCCGCCGGGGCGGCGGCCGACCGGCGGGCCTTCGTCGAGGCGGTCGTGGTACCGATGGGGCCAGCCGGCTGGACCGAGCGCGCCCAAGGGATCCTGTGGGCCAACGGGCGGATCCGGCTCGTGGGCACCACCGGCGAGGTCCGCGCCGAGGCCCGCCGGCTCGGCATCGAGCCGGAGCCCCTCGATGGCCGCCTGGCGCTCCCCGGCTTCGTCGACGCCCATACGCATTTCCTGCACGTCGGCGTCAAGACGACGCGGCCCGACCTGCGCGGCGCCAAGAGCCTCAAGGAGGCCCTCGGCCGGACCGGCCAGTGGCTGGCGAAACACCCTGGCTCGGGCCCCGTGATCGCCGAGGGCTGGGACGAGTCGGAGTGGGGCGACCCGCGCCGACCCACCCGCGACGACGTGGACTCCGTCGTCGCCTTGGCGGCCAAGGACGGGCACGGCCCACTCGACAGGCCCGTGGTCCTGCGGCGCATCTGCGGCCACGTCGCCGTCGCCGGGTCCGGCGCCCTGCCCCTGGTGCAGGCGCGCTGGACGGACGCGGAGGCCGTGGACCCGCGCACCGGACTCCTCCTCGAGGCGCCGTCGCTCTACCTCAACGAGGTGCTGCCTTCCACGGCCGACCAGCTGGACCGGGCCGTCCAGGAGGCCTGCCGGGAAGCGCACCGCCTCGGGGTGACGGCCGTCGGCGACTACTCGCAGGCCCCTTACCGCGCCGCCATCCAAAGGGCCGCGGCGCGCGGAGCGCTCACCGTGCGGGTCGCCTCCTCGATCTACGTCCAGCAGCTCGCCGCCGAAGTCGCGACGGGCTTCCGCACCGGGCGGGCGAGCTCCGATTGGGTGCACGACGGCGGCCTGAAGGTCTTCCTCGACGGAAGCCTCGGCGGCCACACCGCGCTCCTGCGCGAGCCCTACCTGGACCTGGAGGCAGGCGCCCGCCCCGGCCGGACTGGCGATGGGCACGCCGGCCACGGGCACGGGCCTACGCCAATCTCCAAGGCAACGGGGGCGGGGGCGGGGGAAGCGGGCAACCGGGGCTCCCGCATCTGGACGGACGAGGAGCTCGACCGCCACTTCGAGGCCGCCCACACGGCCGGCGTGCAGCTGCACGCCCACGCCATCGGCGATGGGGCCATCGACCAAGGGCTCGGGGCGTTCCACCGGCTGGCCGCCCGTTCGGACCTCGAGGGCAAGGGCTGGGACGGCAACCGGCTGCGCCACCGCTTCGAGCACTTCGAGATCGCCCACGACGACCAGGTGAAGGGGGCGGTCGAACTGCAGTTGGTCTCCAGCAGCCAACCCAACTTCGTCGGGGAGTGGTCCGCCAAGGGCGGGATGTACCACGCCCGGCTCGGCGACCGGTTCCTCCTGAACAACCGCTTCCGCTCCTTCAAGGACGCCGGGCTGACCTTGGCGTTCGGGTCCGACGGGATGCCCTTCGGCCCCCTGGTCGGCCTCCAATCCGCCGTGGCGCATCCGGACGCCTCGCAACGACTGTCCCCTCTCGAGGCCGCCTGGCACTACACCTGGATGGCGGCGTGGAGTCTCCACTGGGAAGACCTTGGCCACTTGGCGCCAGGGAAGCCTGCCGACGTCGTGGTCCTCTCCGGAGACCTGGAGGGACTCCCCAAGGATTGGACAATCCAGGAAACCATCACGGCAGGGATCGGGCGGACGCGCACCCCCTGAGGTCACCAGTCGTCTTGGCGCCGCGGACCCGATGGACCTTGGGTCGGCACCCTCCGGCTTCACCTCGAACGTTGGCTTCTGCCTCGATCCGTCTTCGCCCTCCACCCAGACCTGTGCTGGACAGGGGACCCCTTGGCTTCGGATGGAGGCCAGTTTCCCTGTCGTCTCGAAGAAACTTGCTTCCTCTCGCGCGCTTCGTCGGCGATGGGTTCATCATCTCAGCGTTCTATAACTTTCAGAGTCTGCTGACTCCAAGTGAAAGAGGAAAACCAAGTCCATATCCTATTTCACTATTCCAACGGCAACAAGGGGGTCCCCCCATGCTTGGTCAGGAATGGACCGTCGGAGGCATCGGTAAGCCGATGCCGGGTTGGGTCGGAGAGAGACCGCGGATGGAGGTGGGGACATGAGGGGGAAAGGGCTGACGGCGATCGCCCCTCAGGCAATCCTGTTGGGACCTCCATCTGGAGAATCAGATGGGAACCGTTTTCCTCCAGAAGGGAGAATGGGGAACGTCCATGGCGAGCGCCCGCAGGGTCAGCGCCCTTCCCTTGCCGCAGGCTGAGCTGGACCGCCTGAGGTCCACCCTGGCACCCCATTACGGCGGCCAAGTGTGGGAAGGGGCCGGCGCGAGGATCCTCGTCGTCCGCGTCCCCCGAGCCGAACCCGACATCGTCAACGACATCGAGGAAGCCGTCGAGTACCTCAGCCCCGCCGACACGCAGGACCTGACCGCCGCCCTGCTGGTCGGCCAAGAGCGCACGCACGCCGTCCCCACGCAGCCGTTCGCGGACCTCATGACGCGCCGCGTCCAAGGGGACCACCAGCAGTGCCAGGAGCTGCGCCGCAAGATCGCCTCTGACACCGGCCATCTCGTCTACCGCCACCCCGCCGACCCCAAGAAGGTCGTCCGGCTGGCCATCCGCATCCCGCACGAGTCCGTGCAGTCGCTGGGCGACGAGGACTTCGCCCGCTGGTCGACCGACCTGGGGCCGTCGCTGCAGGCCGGCAAGTTCGCCGGCGTGCGCGCCGTCTACCTCATCGCCAGCAAGGACGACGTCCGCCTCGACGGCGACCTGTTCTTCCAGGATTTGCGGGCACGCGTCGCCGAGGAGAAGGAGCGCCGCGCCATGGCGAGCCAGTTCGTCGCCAGGCAGGCGGCAGCGCCCGCCCCGCCTCCACCCCGCGTCATGTACGCGCCCCTCAAGCGCCTCGAGGACGCCACGATGCCGGCCCACGCGGCCGCTGGGGCCGGCCCCCATGCGGGGCCTGGCCACGGCACGGGAGCCACCGCGGGCGCAGTGGCGACCGCGGACTCCGCGACCGGCGGCCTGCCTCCGCTCTTCGCCGCCGCGAAGGCGCGCCTGGCCGAGGCGGGCTTCGACGTCGTCGTCCGGCCCAAGACGAAGCACACCCTCGACCTCGCGGCCGAGCGCGCCGAGGGCGACATCCAGCGCGTCATCGTGCGACTGCCCGACCGGCTCACGGCCGCCGTCGCCGCCGAGGTCCTCAAGGCGAGCCGCGAGCTCGACGTCGACCTCGCCCTCGTCGTCTGCGCCGACGCCGAGCCGGCCGCCCGCCGCGCCTTCATCGCCACGAAGGTGCGCTGGCTGGCCCCGGACGACCTGGAAGAGCTCCATCTCTAGCCGCGACGGTT
>JAXDQQ010000116.1:0-5632 GCA_034667805.1 Thermoplasmata archaeon
GCTTCTCGAAGTCGAGGATGCCGGACTCGCGCAGGGCGCGGTCGGTGACGCGCGCCAGCTCGATGGCCTCGATGCGCGGCGGGCCGGGCTCGAAGTGCGGGCTGGCGATCGGGTTCAGCTCGGCCGACGTCATGAAGTTGCCACGGTTGGGCGTGTCAGGGTACGGCTTCTCGAGCTGGATCTTCACACCGGCGACGACCTGGGTGTTGCCCAGCTTGACGCGGGCGCTGCCCTGGGCGCGGTCGACGTAGCCGACGTGGATGCTCAGCGGGCGCTGCTCGAGCAGGCCACGGCCGTCCTCGCGCTTGCCGTCCTTGAGGAGGTTGCGGATGAAGTCCTTCTTGATGAGGGACAGCGGGTTGTCCTCCATCTCAGTGGCCTCCCTTCTTGTGGCCGCTTCCGTTGCTGGACTTCTCGACCTCGTCGAGGGTGGCGTTGAAGCGCTTGAGCAAAGCCTCGCGCTGCGCCTTGACGACCTGCTTGTTGCCCTCCACGGCGAAGTCGAGGGCCTTCTCGAACTGCTCCGGCGTGAGGTGGCCGTCCATCTGCAGCAGGACGATCTCGCCGGTGGTGTGGTT
The DNA here is from genome assembly GCA_034667805.1 of Thermoplasmata archaeon. Classification (GTDB taxonomy): domain Archaea; phylum Thermoplasmatota; class E2; order JACPAO01; family JAHFTW01; genus JAHFTW01. Next base: position 579 of record JAXDQQ010000116.1, read on the forward strand.
GATGCCCACGGGCAGGTCGGCGTTGCCGTAGTTGTCCTCGGCCTGGTCGAGGTCGAGGATGACCTGGTCGTTGGCCTTGCCCGCCGCGACGGCGGAGACGAGGCCCTTCATCGGGATGCCCGCGTCGGCGAGCGCCACGGCGGCGCACACGACGGCGGCGCAGCGCGTGCCGGCGTTGGCCTGCAGGACCTCCATGTGGATGTCGATGGCGCCGCGCGGGTACTTCTCCGTCAGGATGACGTTCTCGAACGCGTCCGAGATGACCTTGGAGATCTCCTGGCTGCGGCGGTCGGGGCCGGGGCGCTTGCGGTCGGACGTGCTGAAGGCCGCCATCGAGTAGCGGCACTGCACGACGGCCTTGTCGGCCTCCTGGAAGCGCTTCGGGTTCAGCTCGCGCGGCCCGTAGACGGCGCAGATGACCTTGTTGCCGCCCCATTCGAGGTACGCCGAGCCGTCTGCGCGGTGCAGGATGCCGGCCTCGATGTGCAGGGGACGGACCTCGTCGACCTTGCGGCCGTCGAGGCGGATGCCTTTCTTGTTCACGAGTTCTTTGCTTGGATCGGGGACTCCCATGAGATTCACTCCTCCTGGTCGGATGAAACGGATTTGCCGGCCGATGAAGCGGATTCCGGGTCCGCTTCATCCTGGCGGCGGTTCGCTTCATCCGCCTTCGTGATCGGTAGGCCGGCGTCGATGCCGCCGGGGCGGCGCGACTCCAGGAGGGCCTTGACGCGCTCGGTCACGCCCGGCAGGTGGGCGTGGTCGACGATGGACTGGATGGCCTCCTTGGCCAGGAGGACCTCGGCGGCGTCGCCGTTGAGCCAGATGCGGCCGTTCTGGCCGACGAGCATCCAGCACTCGACGTACTCCTTGAGCATGTTGAGCATCGAGCCGGACTTGCCGATGACGCGCGCCACCTTGACGGCGGGCACCTCCATCAGCTCGCCGCCTTCGAGCTTCATCAGGTTGCGGTCCTTGAGCGTGACCTGGACCTTCTTCTGGTCGTCGACGAAGAGGACCTTGCAGAGGATGGCGTCGCCGGGCTTGAGGTAGCTCGTGGTCTCGCCGAAGTCGACGCGCCAGGGCACCTCGCTGACGTGCAGCGGGCAGAGCCAGGGGGCACGGATGTCGACGATCCAGTTGCCCGTGTTGGCCTCATTGATGACGCCGACGACCATGTCGCCGGGCTTGGGGTCGTAGGCGCCGTTCATCGGCAGGACGGAGACCTTCTCGCCCATCTGCTGCAGCAGGCCGGCGGTGACGGCGACCAGGCGGTCGCCGACCTTCTTCGTGCCGGGGCCGGCGATGGAGCGCTTGTCGCCGACGGCGTCGCCGGGGAGCACCAGGTGGCGCTCGCGGCTGGGCTCGCGGTCGGAGTCGGGTTCGCCGCCGCGGGGGGCGCGGGGGCGGGTGTGTTCTTGCTTCGTGGTCATGGTGTCAATTCCTTGGAGAGTGTGGGGTGAGGGTGGGATGAGGTTCAGGTGGCGGTGCCCAGCAGCTTGGTCGTGACCTGGCCGTGGGTGATGGAGTTGAGGCGGTCGTAGACCTCGGCCTGCGTGCCGGCCGGGATCTGCAGGACGATGATGAGGGCGCCATCCTTCTGCCACTCTTCCTGCTTGATGTCGCCGAGGCCGCGGACCGCGCCGTAGGCGTGCCCGGTGTGCTCGGCGGGGATGCGGATGGCGACCTTCACCATCTCGAAGGCGATGGGAAGGAGCGGGCGCAGCGCCTTCATGGCGGCGGCGACCTGGTCGTCGATGCCCTTCATCGGGTCGACGCGGAACTTTGCCTCCTCGAGGGCGCGCTCGATGCGGTCCTTCGGGTGCGGCGTCTTGGTCTGCGGGTTCCAGCCGTTGCGCAGGATGACCTCGACGACGCGCTTGTGCTTCGCGTCGCCCATCTTCTTGCGCTGCTCCGCGGTGAGCTGCACCTCGCCCTCGACGAGGATGCGCTTGGCGATGGTGAGCAGGTCGGTGGTCGCGAAGGCCTTCTGCAGGTCCTCGTCGGACGCCTTCTTGCCGTCGGACCAGTGCGTGAAGACGTAGTCGGTGGCGAGGATGGAGCGCAGCTCCTCCGGGGCGGTCTCCTTGCCGTCGCGCCACTTGTCGGTGAGCTTCTCCGCCGCGTCGGGGTCGACCAAGACCTCGTAGTGGTGCTCGCCGCGCTTCATGCGGGCGACCACGGCCTTCTCGAGGCTGACCATGCTACTCCTTGCTGCCCGGCGCAGCGGCCTTGACGGCGGCCTTGACCTCTTCCGAGGAGAGCAGCCGGAAGCCGCCCTGGCCGTGGCCGGTGGAATCGACGACGGCGGCGATCTCGAGCGCGTCGGGGTTGAACTTGCCCTCCGTGCCGGCGTGCAGCGCCTTGAGGCCGAGCTGGATGGCGGCCTCCTCGGTCATGCCCTCCTTGAATTCCTTCTCCAGGACCTCGAGCGCCTGCGTGCGCCCGGCGCCCACGGCGGAGGCGCGGTACTCGATGAGCGCGCCCGACGGGTCGGTCTCGAAGAGGCGGGGGCCGGACGTGTCGACGCCCGCCACGAGGAGGGCCGTGCCGAACGGGCGGCCGCCGCCGAACTGGGTGTAGGACTGCTTGAAGTCGCAGATCTTCTTGACAAGGATGTCGACGGGGATGGCCTCGTCGTACTGGACGCGGTTCATCTGCGCCTCGACGCGGGCGCGGTCCACCAGGGCACGGGCATCGGCGACCAGGCCTGAGGTGGCGCAGCCGACATGCGTGTCGATGGCGAAGATCTTCTCGATGGAGGCCGGCACGACGAGGCGGCTCGACACGCGCTTGTCGACGAGGAGGATGACGCCCATCTTGGCGCGGACGCCGACGGCGGTCGTGCCGCGCTTGACGGCCTCGCGGGCGTACTCGACCTGGAAGAGGCGCCCATCGGGGCTGAAGACGGTGATGGCGCGGTCGTAGGCCATGTTCTGGGGTTGCATTGGTCCACCGGAGGGTGAACGCGCGAAGCAAGGCCGCTCAGTCCCCGGACGACAAGGTGTCCGGTGGGGAGAGGCTGTTGGGCCCCCATCCAGGGCGGCCCGCTTCCCGGGTTCTTGACGGTCGGCCGACAGGGGGGACCCTAATAAACCGGTCGGGGCGGGCCGGGCCGCGGGGAGCACCGGCCAGGGCCGGACCTCCGCACATGTCTGGCGTGGTTTCCATCCTTGCGCGACCCTTGCCCCTCATAGCCCGCACCCGGTGCTTTTTGCCTAGCCGGCCGTTGCTCGCCCGATGCACGACCACGTCGCCGCGGACATCGCGGCCCGGAGCCTTTCTTGACGGCCGGCTCCGGTGCCACGCGTTCCGCGTGGATGGACGGCATGGGCCTCATGGCCGGCGACGGCCCCCTGTCCGGGGACACCCAGGCCGACGTCTGCATCGTCGGCGCCGGCGTGGCCGGGCTCACGGCCGCCTACCTGCTGGCGCGTGAAGGCCGCTCGGTCGTCGTGATCGACGACGGCCCGCCCGGCATGGGCGAGAGCCTGCGCACGACGGCGCACCTGACGGCCGCCATCGACGACCGCATCCACGTCCTGGCGAAGAAGCACGGCGTGCGCAAGGCCCGCCTCGTCGTCGAATCGACGAAGGCCGCCATCGACCGCATCGAGCGCATCTGCATCGAGGAGCGCCTCGACGGGGTCTTCCGCCGCGTCGACGGCCATCTGTTCCTGTCGCCCGAAGACGAGCTTGGCACGCTCGAGAAAGAGCTCAAGGCGGTGCATGAGGCCGGGATGACGGATGTCACCCTCGAACCGTCGGCGCCCCTGCCCTGGGCGACCGGCCCTTGCCTCAAGTTCCCCCGGCAGGCCGAGGTCGACGCCGGCGAATACCTCTCCGGGCTGGCCGACGCCATCCGCCGCATGGGCGGCCGCATCCACGGCTCGACACACGCCACGGGATTGGAGGAGGGCCCGCCCACCGTCGTGAAGACGAACAAAGGCCGCATCGAGTGCGAGGCCGTCGTCGTCTGCACCAACGCGCCGGTCTTCGGCAAGGTCAGCCTCCACACCAAGCAGGAGCAGTACCGGACCTACGTGGCCGCCTACGACGTGCCGCGGGGTTGGCTGCCGCGAGCCCTGTTCTGGGACACCTTGACGAAGGAGTCCGGCTACCACTACATCCGCCTGTGCGACCGCGCCGAGCCGGGCCAGGAGCTGCTGCTCGTCGGCGGCGAGGACCACCGCACGGGCGAAGGCCACCCTGCGCAGCGGATGGCCAGGTTGGAGGCGTGGGTGCAGGAGCACTTCCAACTGGAGGGCCCCGTGCACCGCTGGTCCGGCCAGGTCATCGAGCCGTCGGACCATCTTCCGTTCCTTGGCCGCTACCCGGGCCGCGGCAAGAACGTGTACGTCATCACCGGCGACTCCGGCCAGGGCTTCACGAACCACACGATCGGCGCCATCCTCGTGACCGACCTCATGCAGGGCCGGCGCAACCCCTACCAAGGGCTGTACAGTCCGAGCCGGCAGGCCCTGACGAGCCTGTGGGCCCGCTTGCGCAGCAACGCGGAGGGGGCCGCCGAGATGGTCAAGGGCAAGCTCGGCGCCGGCGAGGTCGGGGACGAGTCGGAGATCCCCGCCGGCTCGGGCGCCATCGTCACGCGCGACGGCGTCAAGCTGGCGTGCTACCGCGAGGCGTCGGGTGAGTTGCGCGAATGCGCCGCCCAGTGCACCCACATGGGCGCCATCGTGCAGTGGAACGACCTCGAGAAGACGTGGGACTGCCCGTGGCACGGCTCGCGCTTCACCGCCAAGGGCCAGGTCGTCAACGGCCCGGCCAACAAGGCGCTCGATCCACCGGACGTCAAGCTCGACGAGGACAAAGAGGAGATGGAACCCATGCAGACGAAGACCGCATCCAAGGCCAGACCCAAGACCAGCCGCCGCAAGGGCGCGCCCGTCCCACGTGCCGGCCGGAGCCGCCCCGCCCCTGCGGCGCGGACCCGCGCCAAACCCGCCAAGCCGGCGCGACGCACCCCCGTCAAAGGCCGCGCGACGCACGACGCCATCGCCATGCTGAAGGACGACCACAAGAAGGTCAAGGGC
>JAXDQQ010000117.1:0-2908 GCA_034667805.1 Thermoplasmata archaeon
TGGCGCTCGACGGGGTTGCGCTTGGCGTCCGGGCGGTCGAGGAGGCCAGGCGTGTCGACGAGCTGGACCTTGGTGGCCGCCGAGCCCTCGCCGACGGCGAAGTGGCCGACGTTGGCGTTCTTCGTCGTGAACGCGTAGGCCGCGATCTCCGGGTGCGCGTCGGTCCACGCCTTGAGCAGGCTGGACTTGCCGACGTTGGGGAAGCCGGCGATGACGACCGTGGCGTACTCCGGGTGGACGGTCGGCAGCATGCGCACCGTGTCGCGCGCCTTGCCCATGAAGGCCAGGTGGGCGTCGACCTGGTTGAGGATGCTTGCGGCGCGGCCGGAGAAGCGGCGCTTCTGCTGCTGGATGCCCAGCGTGGTGCGCTCGCGGCGCATGGCGGCGGCGACCTCGCGGTAGACGTCGAGGATGGTGTCATGCGCCCATTGGACGCGGCCGATGGCCTTCTTCAGCTCGTCCACGCCGACGAGGATGTCGAGGACCTCCTGCTCGTACTCGGGCAGCTTCTCGAGGGTGGGGAACGCCTTGAGGATGCGGTCGAGCGTGTCCGTGATCGAGTCGGCGATGTGCTTCATCTGCGCCTCCTCGGTCTTGCGGATGCGGTGGTACTTGTCCGGGTCCGGCACGTCGATCTTGTTGGCCTTCAGGAACGCCTTGTCCAGCATCTCCTGCGCCGTGAGGATGGTGGGGACGTTCTCGAGCATAGTTTTCCCACAAACACCCTCTATAAGACCGTGGTGGGCGCCAGACTCCTAGGCGCCGTCTTTCCACGACCGCGCCATGAAGCGCTCCGGCTTGCCGCCCAGCACGCGCATCGCCTTGGCCAGGTTGCGCTGCTTCGCCTCCGCCGACTTGAGGCTCGCCAGGTAGCGCAGGATCTCCTTCTGCCGGCTCGGCGTCAGCGCTTTCCACGCCCTCGCGGCCTTGGCGTCCTTGCCGAGCGCCGCCTTGAACCATGTCGGCATCGGGTGCATCGGGCCATTGCGGTAGGAGTCGTCGAAGGCCAACTCGATGCGGACGCGGTCGCCCACGCCGGTGCCGGAGGCCTTTCGCACTGTCCCGTGGAGGTACAGGTAGAAGCTGCCGTCGCCGGCGGGCATGAGGTTGATGCGCCACGCCTCCTCTGGCTTGCCGTCCACGCGCACCAACACTGGCATGGGCCGCCGCCATCCCGGCTTGAGACGGGCCGCTTGCGCCGCCGACACGGGCACGTAGGGATTGGCGTCGCGGACGAGCATGGTCGCCATGAACCGCAGAGCCGCCATGGTCAGCCCAACGCGACCCACAGGTCGTTGACGTTCGTGCCCGTCGCGCCGGTGTGCACGAGCCGCCCTCGGGCATCGAGGAGCCGATGCGAAGAGAACCCGCGGAGCGCCGCCGTGGCCTCCGGCCCCGCATCGGCCGCCGTCACGACGGCTCCGGCCGCGTCCGTCGAGCCGTCCTTGCCGTCGGAGGCGCACGCCATGAACGATGCCGTGCCGCCGAGGACCGACAGCCGTTCGGCGGCGAGCAACGCCGCGTGCTGGCACCGGCCGCCCTGGGGAGCATCGGCCGGCAGCTCCACCGTGCATTCGCCGCCGCCGACCAGGGCGACGCGGCGGTCGCCGGGCAGGCTGGCCAAGCCATCGAGGAACCGCCGGACCTCGTCCTCGGCCGGGCCGCGGATGCGGTCCGGGTGGCGGTAGACGTCGTAGCCGAGGCTCGCCAGCCGCAGGCCGGCGGCGCCGACCATCGCGTCGGCCGAGGCGAGGACGTGATGCGGGATGCGGGCAGGGGCCTCGGCTTGGAAGACGGGCCCCGAACCGACGGCCGCGGCAGCCGTCGCGGGGTCCGTGTCCGCCAGGAGCCAGGCGCGGACCTTGGACGAGCGCTCGAGGAGCGCTCGTCCTAGCTTGCCGCCCTTGAGGGCTGACAGGCCGGCGCGCTCGGCGTTGACGGCCTCGATGGGCTTGCCCGAGCGCAGGAGGTCGCGCCAGCGCGCCTGCAGGGCCGCCTCGGTGAGCCCGTCGGGAACTTCGGCGCAGGCGGAGGCGCCGCCCGAGAGCAGCACGAGCACCGGCGCCCCCTCGGGGATTGCGCGAGCCCAGTCGAGCACGCGCCGGCCGGCCGCGAAGGAGGCCTCGCCGGGGATGGGGTGGTCGCCAGGCAGCCATTCGAACGTGTCGACGCCTGGGGCCGCCACGCCTTTGGGGGCGACGCCGAGGCCCTTGAACGGGACGCCGCCCTCGACGAGGCCCCAGAGCATGCGGGGCGCGGCCTTGCCTAGCGCGAGGACGTGCAGCGGGCGCGGGTCCTCTCGCTTGCGCCCGCCCTCGAAGAACCAGTCGTCGAGGAGGCCTTGGCGGACGGCCTTGCGGACGAGGACCGTGGGGTCGACGGCGGCGAGGCCGGCAAGGAAGGCGTCGACCGCGGCCTCGGCGTGGGGGCCCCCGGGGTGGAGCGGGGCGTGGGTGTCTTTCGCTTCAGCCATCGACCCTCCGACGGCGGCCCAAACCGCGGAACCCGCGGACCGCGCGGAAACCGTTTCCGCGAGTTTCCGCGTGATCCGCGGTCGGGTCGGCCGAGCGTTGGGGGCGCTCCGTCATTCGATCCGGACCTCTTGCCACTCGACGCGGCCTTCCTCGACGTGGCGCTTGATGGCCTGCTGCAGCGGGCTCAGGCGGCTGCCGGCCGACTTGATCTCGACGAAGACCACGCCGTCCTCGTTGAACTGGACGCCGTCGACGGGGCTACCGATAAAGCGGAAGCCCTTCGGGTCCCACGGCCAGTCGGCGAGGAACGGCGCGAACTGCTCCATCGTCTGCCCATAACGCGTCGACTGGCTGCGCTTGGACGAATCCAGTTCGCGGACCTTGCGGCGCAGACCCTTCGTGGACGCCGCCCAAACCCACCATGAGAGCACAAG
>JAXDQQ010000118.1:0-2782 GCA_034667805.1 Thermoplasmata archaeon
GCCGGCGACCACCATCCCGCCATGGATGCGGCGACAGGCCGGCCACAAGAACGCTTAAGCGGGACCCTGCGACCCTGGGCCCTATGTCGCCTGCCAAAGTGTGGCCCGTCGCGTTCCTCGTCCTCGCCGGCATCGCCGGCTGCCTTGACCCCGACCCTGCCCCCGGCAGCGACGTCGTCGACGCCATCCCGGCGGTCGACAGCTTCGTCGAGCTCCAGGTCCCCGCCGTGAACGCGATGACCTTCACGCAATCCGTCGTCTCGCCGGCGCAGGCCATCGGCCAGGACCTGTACGAGCCCACGATGGAGGTCTCGGACAGCGGCGCGCTCTACGTCGCCGCCCACGTCATCGGCGCGGCCACGACGGGCACGCCCGCCTACATCAGCAACGACGACGGCGCCAGCTGGAAGCAGCTGCCGGCCATCGGCCCGGTCTCGTTCCCGACCCCCGTCCAGGGCGGCCAGCCCCCGCCCGGCGACGAGGGCTTCATCGTCGCCGGCGACGACGGGCGCGCCTGGATGGCCGACATCTACGCCGCCGGCTTCAGCGTCACCGGCTGGTGCGATGACGGCGCGTCGCAGTGCTACGACAACCGCCAGGCCTACGACCGCGTCCGCTCGACCTCCGAGATGTGCGCCGACGGCGTGGACCCGCAGGCCAGCACGGCCTCCAGCCTGAACGACCGCCCGTGGGCCGCGTACGCCCCCGGCGTCGGAACGCTGCTCCTCGTCAACAACCCTGGCGGCGGCCCGATGCAGATCGGCAAGCTGCAGATCCCGCCCGCCACGCCCGTGGGCTCGATGGACCCGGTCACCGGCCCCGAGTGGAACCTGTGCGCCAGCCCGGCCGGTTGGATCCCCGGCGTCCCCGCCATGCGCGGCGACGGCTTCTTCGCAGTCCCGCAGATGGACGGCCTCGGCACCGACCAGGAACGGCTCACCGTCGTCCTGGGCAACGTCGACGACATCTTCGCGGTCGAGGTCAAGGACGTCTTCCCCGTCTCGAGCGACTACGGCGGCACCTCCAACGGCGGCCGCACCGCGTTCGACGGCACCGGCGCGCTCTTCCTCGGCGCCTACAACAACACCAAGGGCTCGGACAGCGTGAAGGACAAGGGCCAGTTCGTCCTCGCCGCCACCAGCGACGACGGCGCGCACTTCGTCAACGTCACCTTCCAGACCCCGACCCCGGTCCGCTCGCTCTACCTCGACTCGAACCTCAAGGGCCCGGGCGCGCTGCTGACATGGTCGGAGCTCGGCTCCGACGAGGGCGTCAGCGACTGGTACGTCGCCCACGTCAACGTCGGCCCGCTCGGCGAGCCGGTCCTGAGCGACATCACGCGCGCCGTCGTGGACGGGCCGCACTCCGCCGCCCACGTCATGGGCGCCTCGGTGGGCCCCGACGGCCGCGCGTACTTCGTGAACTTCCAGGACACGGCCGACCCCGTCGGCTACGCCCTCAGCACGCCTCTCAGCGTGTGGATCCAGCAGGACGGACCCCGCCTGCCGGTCGCCTAGTCGGTCACAAGCGGTTTGCGGCCGCGGCGCCGGTCTAGCGCTTCGACCCGTCGACGAGGCGCATGCTCAGGACCATCTCGGCCAGGAGCTGCTCCTTCGTGGCGAGCGACTTGGCCTGGCCGCGCTTGGCCTTCATCATGGAGTGCAGCAGCGGGTCGGCCAGGTCGACGGAGTCGCGGGCCTTGCGCTGCGGCGGTTCCGGCTTGTAGACGACGTTGATGGTGCGTTGCAGCATCATTCCACCAGCAGGAAGTCGGGGTCGGCCGTCTTGATCTCCTCGTCGAGGACCGCCGCCCCGACGGCGTCGAGGTCGACGTGGCCGTTGGAGCCCCACAGGCGCCAGAACGGCCGGTGCCAGACGCCGAGGGGTTTGAGCGTGACCTGGCCGGACGTCGGGGAGATGGTGCGACGCTCCGTGAGGTCGAAGCCGTCGTCGGCGCCCGACATGGGCACGTGGACGCTCTTGCCGTGCAGCTCGGTGGCCCAGGCACGGGCGACCTGCTCGGCGCGCTCGGGGCTGACGCGCAGGACCTTGTCCATGACGACAAGCTCAGGGGTGGCCAAGACGCGGGACGGCGGGGCCATCGCGGCGGGGTCGGTGGGCGTGACCTTGCGGTCGGTGCCGTTGACTTGGATGCGGCCGCGCTCGGTGTCGACGTTGAGGCTGCCTTCGCGCAGCAGGTCGATGGCGTAGTCGAAGAGGTGGACCGGCTGCAGGATGAGCTCCCACTCCTCGATGCCGAAGAGGCGGTCGGCGACGGCGCGCTTGGCCTCGTCGAGGGTGACGCGCGCCGGCAGAAGGCCGTTGGAGCCTTCGGGGACCGGCAGCGCGCCCTCGTTGGCGACCGGGCGGAACGCCGGCGGCAGCTCGAAGAGCGGCGCCTCGGCCGGCGCGGCGGCCGCGGGCTCGGCGGAGGTCGTCTTGGCCACACGGAACGCGGTGGGCAGGACCTCCTTGAGCGACGTCGGCGCCGGCTCCGTGGCCAGCACGGCCTCGGGGACCGGGAGGCGCTCGGCCGTGGCCATCTCGTCGGCCTCGGTCTTGGGCAGCGTCGTGACCTGCACTTCGGCGCCGGTCTCGAGGTCCAGCACGGGCGCATGGGACTTGTCCTCGAGGTCGACGAACGGCGAGGTCGGCGCCTCGTTGGACGGCGTGGCCTCGACGGGGTCCAGCATCGCGGAAAGTTCTGCCACCGAGGGGATCAGCGACGCCATCGTGGGGGCCGGGGGCGCAGGAGCCACTGCGACGACCGGGGCTGGCGGTT
>JAXDQQ010000119.1:0-4435 GCA_034667805.1 Thermoplasmata archaeon
AGCACGGCCTCGCCGTACGGGTCGTAGCGGGGACGGCCGGCGCGGCCCATCATCTGCTTGACCTCCATGACGGGCAGCGGCCGGTTGCCTTCGCCCATCTCGAAGCGGGCGAGGTCGCGGACGATGACGCGCCGGGCGGGGGTGTTGACGCCGGCGGCCAAGGTCGGCGTTGCGCACAGGACCTTGATGCGGCCTTTGCGGAAGCCGTCCTCGATGAGGCGACGCTGGCTGGAGTCGAGGCCGGCCGTGTGGTAGGCGACGCCGGCCTTGACGAGCTTGTGGAGCTTCTTGGCCGTCGGGCTGCCCTCGCCGCCGTCGTCGAGGCCGGAGGCCGTTTCCTCCAGCTTCGCCAGCTCCTCGGGCGAGAGCATGGCACGCACGGCGGGCGCGAGCTTCGTGGCCTGCGCTTCGGCCGACTTGCGCGTCGAGACGAAGACGAGGCTCTGGCCGCCTTCGCGGATGGTGTCCTCGACGAGGCTCACCACGGGATCGCCGCCGGCCTCCAGTTTCCTGGGCGGCGAGCCGAGGAACTCCAGGCGGTCGCCGAAGTAGGTGCCGAGCTTCAGCGTCACGGGGCGCCAGTCGGACTGCACCAACGCGGCGTCGAGCCATTCCGCGATGGCCTTGGAGTTGGCGACGGTCGCGGACAGGCCGACGATCTGCGCCTGCGGCAGGATGGAGCGGAACCGGGTGAGGATGACCTCGAGCGTGGGGCCGCGGCCGGCGTCGTTGAGCAGGTGCACTTCGTCGGCGACTACGCAGCCGATGTCGTCCATCCAGCCGGTGCGGTGGCGCAGGAGGGCGTCAGCCTTCTCGGACGTGCAGACGATGATGTCGAAGCGGCCGAGCTTCGGGTCGCGGTCGTCGAGGTCGCCGGTGGAGAGGCCGACGGTGAGCCCGAGCGCCTTGAACTGCTGCAGTTCCTCCGCCTTCTCCGACGCGAGGGCGCGCAGCGGGACGATGTAGAGGGACTTCTTGCCGGTGGCGAGCCAGCGGTGCAGCATCGCCAGGTAGGCGACGAGGGACTTGCCGGACGCCGTGGGGATGGCGACGACGGTGTTCTTGCCCGTCTTGACGGACTTCCACGCCTCCTTCTGCGGGGGGTAGAGGTCCTTGATGCCGTTGGCCTCGAGCACGGCCGCGACGCGCGGGTCGATGCCAAGGTCCGTCAGCGGCAACATCGCGGCCACTCCATGGACCCATTCAAGGGTGACGGGGTGGGCTGAAGCCGTTCACGCCCCGGCCCGACCACGACGAACCACCGATGACACCGATTCTCACCGATTCGGGATGGAATCGGTGGTCATCGGTGCAATCGGTGGTCCGGTTGTCCGCGGCCGGAGCCACAGCCAAGCTCCCGCGAATGCGCCGAGCCCGTTGTAGTAGAGGTCTAGGAGCGTGTTGGTGTAGAAGCCCTGGTAGACGGTGCCGAACCACAGGAACCCGGTGAACTCGTACAGCTCCACCAGCATCCCCAGCGTCGTGGCCACGCAGCCGGCGAGGAAGATGGTCAGGCGGCGTGAGGCGATGCGGGGGGCCAGCAGGTACGCGGCGGCCACGCCGACGGCGCCCGATCCAAGGAAGTGGACGAGGTTGTCCCACCAGGGCAACGCGTAGTAGAGGCCGTTCGTGCCCCACTGGTGGAGGCCGCTGAGGGAGCCACCCAGGTAGTGCATCGCCAACGGCACGGCGGTCCACCAGAGGAGGCGGTCGGGCAACCGCCAATGGTAGGCGGAGTCGAGGGCGACCAGCGTCGCGGTGCCGATGAGGCCGACGAGGCTGTAGACGAACCACAGGCGGTTGCCTACGGCCGCATTGACGATGACCGCCGAGGCGACGAGCAGCAAGGCGACGACGTACGGGGCGCGGCGCCACGGAACCTTCATGCCCCCGCCGGTCGGTCGGGCGGTCATGCGGGCGATCCTCGTGGTGCTGGGGGTCGCCGCCCTGTTCCTCGTGCCCTTGTGGGCCATCGGCGAGCTGGGCGTGTGGGCGTTCGAGGAGCCGCGCTCGCACCTGGTGTGGGACGAGGCTGGAGGTGCGGCGCCAGACCCCGCCGACGAGCCGGGCGGCGCGTTCGGCTTGTTCGCGCAGCTGGTGGCCGGTCCGTTGCTGCTTGCATTGGCATGGTCAATCCACGCGACCCGCGCGGCGCGGGCCGAACGTCGCGCTGACCGTGGCCGACCCCGGCGCCTCGCTCCGTGAGTCCGTGTCGTCGACGGCGCCCGTGTCGCCGAGCGACAGGCAGCGGTCGGGCAAGGCCGGATCCGTCGCGAACGTCGCCTCCCACATCAGGGTGTAGGGGATCGAGGCCACCGCGAAACCGCCCGTGGAGATGGAGGGGCCGGCCTGCGGGAGGGTCGTGTTGTCCCAGCCGAGCTGCTCGAAGTCCGCCGCGCCGAGGGTGCGCTCCTCGCTCTGCGGCCCCACCGTCGTCTGGTACTGGCGGTTGGTGTAGTGGAAGCCGGAGCCGCCGTTGGGCCCGACGCCGATGCCGAAGTCGGCTCCGCCTTGCGGGCCGTTGTCCCACAGCAGCGTCAGGTCGAGGCCTTCGAGCCGGTCCATGTGGCCCGCGTCGGCCCAAGGCAGGTCGTTGGGCTGCCAGACGGCGCCGCTCACGCCCTCGGCCAACGCCTCCGTCCATTCGCCGGCGATGACGCCCAGCAGGCTCGCCGGCGTGAGCGTCAGCGCGGCGGACTCGGCGCCGGCGTCGAGGTGCGCCTCGTGCGTCCATTCGACGCGCCCCGCCATGAGGTCGACGGCCTCGTCGTCGGGGACGTGGAGGACGGCCTTGCCGGCCTCGTCGCTCATGAGTTGCAGGACGTGGACGTCGCCGCGCGTCGGCTGCCACCAGGCGACGACCGCCATGTGGCCGGCCGGCTGGCTGTCGGCGCCGAGCACGGTGACGTCGACCTGGCGGTGGCCGGGGCCCGCCTCGGCGGGAGCCTCGAGCGGCACCTGGTCGGGGTGCCCGAGGAGACTGCATGCCGCGGTCCGGTGCGCCGGGTCGCCCTCGCCCTGGAGCTGCGACAGGCAACCCGCGAACGCCAGCGCGAAGATGAGCGCCGCGGGGATCGCCTTCAAGCGCGGCGCCTCCAAGCGGCGAGGCCGACGAGGCCGGCGCCGACGAGGAGACCGGCCGGGGCCGGCGCGCCGACGCTGGGGCTGCCACCTCCGCCACCGCCGCCACCGCCGCCCGATCCGCCGCCGGCGCCGCTGGAGCCGCCGCCACCGCCACCCGATCCGCTGCTCTGGGTGCCGCCACTGGACGAGCCGGATCCTCCGCCGCCGGAGGAGCCCGAATCGTTCTCCACGGTCGTGGAGGAGCCGCCGTCGTAGTACGTGTAGGAGCTGCCGCCGTCGTCGTAGATGAAGAACGGCCACAGCACGAAGGCGAAGAGAAGGACGAGGCCACCCGCGACGATGCCGATGATCGACATGACCTGCACGCCGGCGTCGTCGGGCTCGTTCTGGCTCAGGGCCACTGCGCCGAGGGCGATGGCGGCGATGGCGAGGAGCAGCGCGACGGGGAACACCCAAAGGCCGGCCGCGGCGGCGAGGCCGCACACCAGGGCACCGATGGCAAGCCCCGTCGGTGCGTCCTCGCGTCGGGCCGGCTGCGGCGGCGTCGGGGGGAGGGTCTCGAAGGCCGGGACGGGCACCAGGGGCTCGTCGTCGGTGGCGTAGTGGCCGCAGGACTTGCACTGCATGACCTGGCCGGTGGTGAACAGGCTGACCTTGCCGCAGGCGGGGCAGGTGTAGCGCGTCTTCCGGACGGGTTTTCCAGCCATGACGACGACCTACCTTCCCGGCCTCCTAAGAAGCTTCGCGGTCGCCTCCGGCCATTGCCGAAGGAACGCCTGTGGGGCCATCGGCCGGTGGCGACCGTCGAAGACAACGGGGAAGCGAGGGCGTTAGGCGGCGACGGAGCCGAACTGCTCCAGGAGCGGGAAGACGGGGCGGAGGGAGCCGAGCTGGCCGCGCTCCTCCAACAGGTCGACGAGGACGAGGGCGCCCTGGTGCGGGTCGTGCTCGAAGCCGTCCCACGACAGCAGCGCCGTGGCGAGCGTGCCGGCGGGACCCGTGGCGCGGCCGGTGAGGCGCAGGCGGGCGGCGGAGTCCTCGGCGTGCGCGAGGAAGCGGGGCGTGACGCGCAGGTAGGCGCGCCCGCGGCCGGAGCAGCGCTCCAGGACGCCGGCGGCGGCCAACGCGGACAGGGGGCTGGTCATGCAACCGACCAGACTGGGGACTGCCTTAAGGCGCATCGACCAGAGATTGGTGAAACCATAGAGGGTCGTCATAAGGCGGCGATGGAGGATGTCGCCGCCGCCCACGACGACGCCGACGGCGGAAGGAGGTTGGACCTCGCTCGGGGAATCGAACGGACTCTGGCCAGACTCTCCTTTTTATCGCCCCTGCCGGTCGTTGCGGCGTG
>JAXDQQ010000120.1:0-10671 GCA_034667805.1 Thermoplasmata archaeon
TCACGCTCCTGACCCGGCCGCGCCACGCCGAGGCCATCCGCGCCGGCGGGCTGCGCGTCGTCGGCCTCACGGACGCCCACGCGCACATCGCCGCGGTGGCCGACCTCAGCGAGGTTGCGGGCGCGTTCGACTGCATCGTCTTGACGTGCAAGGCGCATCAGACGGGCGACCTTGCCGGCAGCGTGGCCCCGCGCCTCAAGCCGGACGGCGTCCTGCTGTCGCTGCAGAACGGCCTCGGCAACGCGGAGAAGCTCCGTCACTTCCTGCCGCGCGACCGCATCGCCATCGGCCTCACCAGCCACGGCGTCATGCTCGAGAAGCCCGGCCTGGTGCGCCACGCCGGCCAGGGCGCCACGTTGGTCGGCCCGTTCGCCGGCGCCAACGAGGCGGCGGCGCGCACGGCGTTCCGCGTGCTGGCGCAGGCGGGCCTCGATCCGGAATGGCACGACGCCATGCGCGGCTTCGTCTGGCGCAAGGCCCTCGTCAACGCCGGCATCAACCCGGTCGGCGCGCTGCACGGCGTGAAGAACGGCGAGATCCTCAAGCGCTCCGAGCTGCGCAAGCTCTGCCTTGGCCTTGTGGGCGAGGCGGAAGGCCTTGCGCGGCTCCTGCGCGTGCCGCTGCCGCCGGGCGACCTGCAACAGCTCACCATCACCACCCTCGAGCGCACCGCGCTGAACAAGTGCAGCATGCTCCAAGACGTGGAGGGCAAACGTCCGACCGAGGTGGAGCAGCTCACAGGCCGGCTCGTCCGCCTTGCGCGGGGCATGCGGGCGAAGATGCCGTCCAACGACGACGTGTACTCCCGCCTCAAGGCCCTGGAGGCGTCGTACCTCGGCCACGACGTCGCCGCCCAGATGGCGAGCGACGAAATGGAGTGGGAAGGCGAACCGTTTTGACCGCCCGACGGGCGAACCGAGAAACGCGAGAAAACCGGAAAGTCCCCTGACGGCTTTCCCGGTTTTCCCGAGTTTCTCGGAGAAGCCGTCGAAGGGGGAGGCAAGGGCCAAACGTCGCGGCCGCCATCAGCGGGCATGCGCAAGGACCGCGGGTTCTGGATCGCCCTCGCCATCGCCATCCCCGCCGGCGTCGTGCTCGGCTTCTTCTTCATGCTCGGCCCGTTGTTCACCGACGGCCCTTCCTCGCTCGTCGATCCCGAACGGCTGGCCTCCCTCGCCCTCACTGGCGCAGTCTACCTTGCCTTCGCGACGCTGCTGTCATGGATTTCCCGCGGCGACCGGATCGTCCTCGGCGTCGTGGGCGTGCCGGGGATCGGCCTCGCGCTCTGGTACACGGCGCGCGAGACGGGCGTGTTCGGGCTAACCATCGCCTACGTCCTGGCCGTCGTCGCGGCGGTTGCCCTCGGCCGCTTCCTTGGCCTCCGGCTTCGCCGGCGCGGCGCAGCGGTTCAGACCAACGGGTCGTAGCCCGCGAACACGCGCGGCGGCGCCTTCTGCGTGTCGTCGAACTTCACGACGTAGATGCCGCTCTTGTTGTCCCACACCACGACGTCGCCGTTGCGCAGCACGTTGGTGTCCATGATGGTCGGCGTCCAGTCGTCCGGCCCCTTCGGCGGAGGCTTCGGACTGACGTTGGCCGGGACGTACACGCCCACGGCCGGCGGGTGCTTGTCGGCATCGGTGAGGTCGCCGTCGGCGATGCCTGACAGGTCGACGGCCCAGACGCCGGCGTGGTAGTGCGCAACGAAGAGCGTCTCCTTCCAGAAGGAAAGGTAGTGCGTGGAGAAGACGCCCGCCTCGTCCCAGACGACGTCCACCGGCAGCGTCCACGTCGCCACCTCGACGGGGTGCGCCGGGTCCGTGGTCTCCACGATGTGCACCAGGCCCGACGGCGTGTTGGTCGGGTGGTCGAGGATCTCCTGGCCGATGAAGGTGTAGTGGCGGCCGTTCCACGTCGTGTCGAGCGGGATGGCCTCGTGAACGTCGCCCGTGCCGTCCTGCACGAGGTCGGTGTTGGTGACGCCGGCGTTGTCCGACCAGCGGCCGAGGACGACGGGCACCATCGGGTTGGCCATGTCGAGGATGATCATGCCCTGGTGCCAGTTCGCCAGGTACGCCAGCTTCTGCCCGGTGACCGGGTGCACCTGCACGACGCCGTCGTTGTGGCCGTTGATGAGCGCGGCGCCGCCGCCGTCGGCGCGGTCCTGGAAGAGGCTGAGGAAGCGCAGGGGCTGCGGTCCCTCGGTGACCTCGAAGAACCAGAAGTTGCTGACCTGCGCGACGAGGTTGACGACGGAGGCGATGACGATGGTCTGCCCGTCGAGCTCGCCGGCGTAGATGCTGTGCGCGCCGAGCACGGGCAGCGAATAGTAGCCCTCGACGACGATGTTCTTCGGGTCGGAGATGGACACCAGCATGACCCCCGGCGGCCACGGCGCCTGCTGCTCGGGGCCGGTCAAAGTCGCCAGCAGGCTCTCCCGAAGGCTGGGCTTCCAGGTGACCGGCACGGGGCCCGCGTTGCACGACGACTTCCAGGTCATCTCGGGCAACAGTTCGTCGAGGCCGAGCGCCGCGCGCGGCGGCACCGGCCCGGCGTCCGGCGTGCTCACCGCGATGGCGATGTGGTTGCCGTCCGGCGTGATGGCGACGTCGCGGCTGGCGGCGCGCGGCATGACGAACTCGCCGAGGACCTGCGGCGCCGAGCCGTTGGTCACGTCGACGAGCTCGAAGGCGACGTCGGTGGTGTAGCCGTGCACGGCGGAGAGGCGGCGTTCGCCGGTGTCGACGGAGTCGCCGCACAGGTAGCCGCCCGCCGACCGACCGTAGTAGTCCGACAGAAGCGGGTCCCAGCCCAGCTCCTCGAAGTTGGGCGTGGAGAGCCCCGCGTGCTGCAGCGGGTCATGGTGGTCGTGGTCCGAGTAGGGCAGCGCATGCTCCGCCCAGTCATCGCGGAAGACCAGGTCCCCGTTGGCGTCCCGCCCGTCGGGGCCGACCGCAGGTCCGTCGTCGGACAGGCACCCGGCCAGCAGGGAACCGGCGGAGACCACGGCGATCGCGAGGGCCAGGCGGGCGCGCATCACCGTCCCATGGCCCCGGCCGCTTATCAACCGAAAGGCTGCAACTCCCGGACCCGCCGCGTTGCCCGCACCCTTGGACGCCTCTTGCGAGTTGCCGGTCCGCCTTAGAAAAGGCGGCCGCCCGATGCCAGGACGTGCGTGCCGCCGCGGCCTTCGGAGCGGTCGCCTTGCGCGGCCTGGCGCTGGCCTTCGCGGTCGCGTCCGCGGTCGCGGGCGCCGGATGCGGCGAACCGGCCGCCACGTCCGCCGGCGAAGCCGAGGCGGCCGACGGCGTCCTGGCCGGCATCGTGGTGGACGCCGCGCTGCGGCCGCTGGAGCAGGCCAACGTCACGGCGACGCCGCCGGGCGGCACGCCGCTCGCGACGGCCACGGACGGCGACGGCCTGTTCCGCTTCGAGGGCTTGCCGGCCGGAAGCTACGCCATCGAGGCCACCAAGGCGCACCACCTGAGCGCCCACGCCTTGGCACAGGTGACGGCCGGGGCGGGCGACGAGGCGCCCCTGGTCCAGCTCGTGCTAGAAGTGCAGTCGGACGAGGTGCCGTTCGTCGTCCAGGTCGCATGGGACGGCTACATCGGTTGCGCGTTCTCCTTCGGGAACCTGTGCAGCGTGCCGGGCCAGGTCGGGTACGACGTCATCGGGGACCAGTCCGCGCACCTGTTCTACGACGAGTTCGCCTCCGTCGGGCGCGTGCCGACGCTCATCCAGGGCGAGGCCGTGTGGGAGGCCACGCTGCCGACGTCGGAGCGCCTCAAGCCGATCTACGGGTGGAGCGAGCCCGAGACGTGGGCGCAGCTGAGCTACCTGGGCACGTTCTTCGCGGTGTCGCAGACGTCCCCGACCTTCGACCGCGTGACGCACGAGATGGCCCTGGAGGCAGCGATCGGGACCGAGAACGGCCTCGTCGTCGAGTTCTACAGCGGCGGCGACGAGACGGACCCTACCGGCCTTACGGCCAACCAGCCGGTGCGACTGTTCCTGCACAGCTTCTACGGCTACCTGCCGCCGGACGAGTGGCGGTTCGTCGACGATGGCGCGCCTCCGCCGCCCTGAGGACGGCGGGAATCGTGGATTCCAGGACGCTTCGATAAAAGCAGTCCGGCGCCTTGCGATGCGGATGGTGCGGGCAAGGTGGGGCGCGCTCCCCGTTGCGGCGGTCCTTTGCTTGGCCCTTTTGTCGGGCTGCAGCGGCAGCCCGGCGGCGGACGCGGGCGACGACGCCGATCCGGCAAGCCAGCTGGACTTGCAGGCGACCGAGACGACGGGGGTCATCCGCGGCGTCGTGGTCGACGACGCCATCCGCCCCATCGCCAACGCCACGGTGACCGCGCGCGGGGCCGGCCCGGAGCGGACGGCCTCGACCAGCGGCGACGGCGCGTTCGGCTTCGAGGGCCTCGAGCCCGGCACCTGGTTCGTTAGCGCCGAGAAGCTCGCGCACAAGGGCGGGCAGGCGAGCGTCGAGGTCGATGCCGGGGTCGACGACCCGCCGCTGGTCAAGCTCCTCCTGGTCTTCGTGCCCGGCGCGGCTCCGTTCGTCACCGAGGCGAAGGTCGAGGCGTTCGTGCAGTGCATCATCCCCGGCGCCAACGTGTGCGCCATCGTCAACCTCTATCCCTGCATCCTGGCCGGCCTCTGCGACCCCACCATGGAGGACACGTCGTTCGACGTCCTGCACGACGAGATCGTTCCGTTGCAGAGGACCCCCGACTGGCTGCAGACCGAGATCGTGTGGGAGTCCACGCAGGCGGCGACCCCAGGGCTGGGCATCCAGTACAGCAACTATGACGCGGCGGCGCCCGGACGCGGCGAGACCTCCAGCGTGGTGCGCGGCCACTCCCCGCTCCTCTACTCGATGGCGGCCGACACGTTGGGCGAGTGGGGCGTGGGCACCACCAAGGGGATCGGCCACGAGATCTTCGGCCACATGGACGAGACGTCCGCCGTTGGGTCCCTCGGCTTCGTCGTCAACCAGCGCGTCGACTTCTTCTTCGACGTCTTCTACGGCTACACGCCGCCGGAGGGCTGGCGGTTGAGTGTCGACGGCCCGGCGCAGCCGCCCCGGTAGGCCGTCCGCCCCGAGAAGCTGTCCGCCCCGGTCAGGCCTCTTCGCGCAGCAGCCACACGCACTGGGCATTGCGTCCCCGCGCCGCCGGGGTGGTCTGCGTGCAGTCGCCCGTGTCCATCGGGTAGACGATGAAGGCGCGGCCGGCCTCGTCGTGGTCGAGCATGATGAACTCGAAGACCGACGGGTCCGCGACGGGTTCGGTAAGGGCCCGCGCCGGCTGGACGATGCCGCTCGGGGAGATGCGGGCCGCCCAGACGGTCCGGTTGGCGCCGTCCTGCTGCAGCCACGCCACGGTGGCCGTCCCGTCCGGCCGCGCATCGACCCACGGCCCGGTCACCGACGGGAACGTGACGTCCTCGGCGACGCGGACCGCGTCCCAGGTCTCGCCGTCGTCGGAGGACACCAGCACGTCGACGGCGATCCCGTTCGCGTCGCCTTCAGGTTTGGTGATGAACAGGGTGCCATCCGGGGCCTGGCTCGCGACGGGCAGATGGAAGTAGGTCGGGTAGGGGCCGGCGACGGGCTCCTCCGTCCAGGTCGCGCCTTCGTCGCGCGAGACGGCGAAGGACAACCAGGTCGGACCGCCGTTGCTGAGGTCGGCGCTGGCCAACGGGATCCGGATGGTGCCGTCGCGGACAAGCGGATGGCCGATGACCGTCTGCGGCCGGTCCGCCTCCTCGAGGGTCACCGTGTGCGCGATGTGGTGCTCCGTCCAGGTGCGGCCGCCGTCGGTCGAGACGGCCAGCGTGTTGACCGCGGGCTCCGTCGCCATGACGTTGGCGTATGCCAGGTAGAGGGTGTTGCCTTCGGACGCGAGCCACGGACGGTCGACGCCCCCGAACGGCACGGCGCTGGCGTAGTTCAGTCCCCATGTGGTCCCCCGGTCGCGAGTCGCGGCGACCGTGGACGACGCGATGGTGTCGTACACGATGGCCCAGGTGCCGTCGTCGAGGACCGCCCAGTCGCAGTCGCCGGAGACGACGGGGTTGGGCTGCGGGTCGAGCCGCCTCCAGGTGGTGCCGGCGTCCTCGGACGCCCACGACGGGCTGGGCTGGCCGAAGCCGCCGTGGCTGCAGGCCAGCACGAGGCCGTCGGGGCCGACGAGCACCGACGTCTCGGCGTCGCCGCCGGGCCCGATGAGGATGTTGCTGAACGTCCATCCGGGCGCGTCCCCCGCTGTCGCGCCTCCCGCATCGTCATCAGCCTCGCCGCCACCGCCGAGGCAGCCGGACAGCAGGACGAGGAGGCCGAAGGCGAGGGCGGGCTTGCGCACGCCAAGCCAGCGGCGCCAGGGCTGAAATAGCGCGGCCCTGGAGTCCACGCCGGCGTCGACCCCTATGACAGGGATGGCACGAATTCCACGAAAACAAGACCCTCGGTCCGTTTCATTCGTGGAATCCCTGTTTCGTCGCGTTCGCGGCCTGGCTTAGACGGAGACGGGCGGCGCCAGGCTGGCCAGCGGGGCGCCATGCGCGACGTCGCGCACGCCGAGGCCGTGCTCGGTGCCGATGGCGAGCTTGCCGTTCGTGATGACGCCGCCCCCGGAGACGGGGTCCGAGGCGAGGAAGGTGTGGCCGTCGAGGTCGGCGGCCTTGATGTTGTCGTGGGCCAGCACCAGGTGGCCGGCGGTGAGGATGCCGACGCGCGTCTCGATCATGCAGCCCACCATGCAGGGCACGCCGGCGGCGGCCGCCAGGTCGGCGATGGCGAGGCCGGGGCCGATGCCGCCGCACTTCTGCAGCTTGATGTTGATCCAGTCGCACGCTTTTGCCGCGAGGGCGCGACGCGCGTCCTCGGGGGAGAAGACGGACTCGTCCAGCATGATCGGCACCTGTTGCTCGGCGACGAGCGACGCGTGCCCGGCCAGGTCGTCCTTCTTCAGCGGCTGCTCCAGCGCCGCCACGCCGAGGTCGCGCAGCTTCGGTAGGGCGGACTTCGCTTCCGCGAGCGTCCAGGCCTGGTTCGGGTCCACGCGCAGCGTCACCTTGGGGCCGGCCGCCTCGCGCACCGCCTTGATGCGGGCAAGGTCACGGTCGACGCCGAGGCCGCCCTTGACCTTCAGGATGCGGAAGCCCGCCGCGACCTGGCGGTCGACCCACGGCAGGAGGTCCTTGTCGTCCCCGAGGCCGAGCGTGATGCTCGTCGGGACTGGCGCCGGGGCGCGGTCGGTGAGGAACGTGCAAAGGGGCAGCTCCGCCTCGCGCGCCGCGAGGTCGAGGAGGGCGCCTTCCACGGCGGCGCGCATCGAGATGCTGGGGATGCGCAGGGTGGCCGGGTCGCGGGCGTCCGGCGGGACCTTGCCGCCGTTGCGCTGCCACTCCTCGAACGCCTTGAGGCCGGACGGCCGGTCCTCGCCCGTGATGGTCGCCACGGGCGCGGATTCGCCGAACCCCTTCATACCGGAGGCTTCCGCGACGACGAGGCCGTTCTGCACCTTGGTGACCACGTCGTACGCGATGCGGAACGGGGAGGCCAGCGGGACGTCGAGGGCGTGGACGCTCAGGCGGGTCCGGCGGGGCATCGTCCTTGCCACGGAGGCCGTCCTTTTTGTAGGAGGTGGTAGGGATGCGCGGGCATTGTTACGCGCATCCGTGCACGAAAACGGCCCGGAGGGGTTCCTTCTTCCCTGCGAGGTCTTGGCCAACGCATGTCCAACCACGTCGACGCCGCCTTCACCCAGAAGCACTTGCAGGACGGGAAGACCAAGGTCATCAATGTCCTGGCCAAGGACCGCTATGCCCAGGGTCATCTGCCGGGGTCCATCAACATCCCGGAGGACGCCCCCGACTTCGCCGACCAGGTCCGCCAGGCCGTCCCCGATCTGTCGACTCCCGTGATCACGCACTGCTCCAGCATGGAGTGCCAGGCCAGCACGAAGGCCGCCCGCAAGATCGAGGCGCTCGGCTACAAGGAAGTGTACGACTTCAAGGCCGGCCTGCAAGGCTGGCAGGACGCCGGCAACGCGTTCGAGAGCGGCACCGTTGCAACGCCCGCCCAGGCGGGCTCGCCTGAGGCCGAGCATGCCGGCTCGGAGCGCCCGCCGCGCCCAGGCCGGGAGCAGGCGGCGCGCCACGAAGAGGCGCGCAAGCCCGAGACGCCGCCGCTCTAAATGCACCCGCCTGACCGAAAAGGGTAGATCTGTCCCGACGGAGCGAAGCGACGGAGGGACACCGGCGGGTCGAAGACCCGCCCAGCACGCGGTGCCCCGCGAAGCATGGGCACCGCGTGCTAGTGGAGGTTCGTCGGGTACACCGTGGCGCCTTCCAGCGGACTCGGCGGCCCCGTGTAGTCCAGCACGTACAGCCCCGTGTTGACGTCGACGGCGTAGATGTGGCCGTCCGTGTGGCGCATCGCGGCCCAGACGTCGGGCACGTCGGTCCCCATGGGCGTGCGGGGGACGAAGAGCTCCTGGCGGTGCGGCTGGTAGAATCCGAGCGTCACCGGCGTAGCGATGCGTTCGGGGCTCGAGACGTCGATGACCCAGACGCCGGCATGGTAGTGGCCGATGTAGATGCGGCCGTGGTCGAAGTCGAGGTTGTGCGGGCTGAAGCGGTACGCTCCACCCTGGCCAGTGAGGTGCTCGTGGCCCGGGATGATCCATTCGCCGGCGTACTCCGGCGCGGTCGGGTCCGTCGTGTCGAGGATGCTGAACTTGATGGGCGCGTTCTGCGTCTCGGTCGCAGAGATCGTGTAGTGGCGGCCGCCGATGAGGACGTCCGACGGCACGACCTGGTGGTAGGCCACGAGCTTGTCGTCGTCGTACTCCACCACGACCTGGGGGTTGGCGGGATCCGTGATGTCCGTGATGACCACGCCTCCGCCCTCGGCGCCGTAGACGTAGGTGCGGCCGGTGATGGGGTGCTTCTGGACCGTCGTGTCGTGCATGCCCGCCACCCGGGAGACTTCCCGCAGCGTCCGGTGGCCCGCCTCGCCCTCGACCTCGAGGAAGATGGTGAGCCCATTGGCCGTCGTGGCCGCCACGTACCGCGTCCCGTTGATCTCGACGGCGTTGGCGTTGTGCACGCCGACGGGGATGAGCGCGTCCTGGTCGAAGATCGGCGTGAAGGATTCCAGGTACGGCGATTCCTTGTCCTCGGTGTTGACGAGGAAGAGGCCGCCACCGGACGGGTCGCCGCCCTCGCCCAGGGCGTCGGTGCCCGCCGAGGCCTGCGAGGGCAGGACGACGAGGTCGCCCGCCATGAAGGAGGAGACGTCCCAATGGCTGGCCGCGCCCGCCTGCGTCCCGGCGAGCAGGGGGTAGGCCCAGAAGTCGCTGACATGACGCGGAGCCGAGGGGTCGTGGATGTCGACGATGGACAACGACCGGCCGGGGCCCCAGTTGGAGACGAACGCGTAGCCGTCGGCGATGCTCACGTCGATGAAGCCGCCCCCGAGGGTCCCCGCCTCGGCGGCGGTGTCCATGAACGTGTGGCCGACGAGGTCCATGTCGCAGAACGCCTGGTGCAGGCTGGCGTCGGCATGGTCGTGCTGGTCGACGATGGCGTTGGCGAGGTCGCAGTCGCTCGGCGACTGGAGGTTCGTCGGCCCCGTCGTGCCCGTGCCCCCGCCGCCGTCGTCGCCGTTGCCTGACGAGAGGCAACCGCCCAAAAGGACGAAGGCGAGGCCGACCGCGCAGGCCGTCCGTGGATGCATGCGCGAGCCACCCGCCCCGGCTCTTATCAAGGAGCGGCCTCGCATCGGCGGCGGCCGCGCCCTCCTTGCGGATGACAAGGCGGCCTTATTTGAGCGGCCGGGGATTGGGAACTCCTACCCATGGCTCGCGCCATCGTGCTCGCGGAAGGCTACCTCGGCGAGGACTCCGGCAAGACCGCCAACGGCCTCGTCCTGCACGCCGTCACGCACGAGATCGTCGCGGTCATCGATTCCAAGAAGGCCGGCCAGGACGCCGGCATGGTCGTCGCGGGGCGCAAGCGCGACATCCCCGTCGTCGCCTCGTTCGAGGAGGCGCTGAAGTTCAAGCCCGAGGTCTTCTACATCGGCGTCGCCACCGCGGGCGGCTACCTGCCCGACTCGTTCCGCGAGGCCGTGCGCAAGGCCCTCAAGGCCGGGCTCACGGTCTACAACGGCCTGCACATCTTCCTGTCGGACGATCCCGAGTTCGCGCCGCTCGTCGCCGCCGGCAAGGCGAAGGTCATCGACGTGCGCAAGCCCCCGGCGCTCAAGGACCTGCGAGTGGCCGACGGCCGCATCAACAAGGTCGCGGTGCCGCGCGTGCTCGTCATGGGCATGGACTGCGACATCGGCAAGCGCCTCACGGTCCTGGAGATCGTGCGCGCCGCCAAGGCCCGCGGCGTCAACTTTGGCTTCGTCGCCACCGGCCAGACCGGATGCATGCTCGGCCCCGACGCCGGCACCGTCATCGACCGCGTCCCCGCCGACTTCGCCGCCGGCCAGGTCGAGAAGATGGTCTGCGACGTCGCCGAACGCAAGAAGCCGGATGTCATCTTCATCTACGGCCAGTCGAGCATCCAGCACCCGTCGTACTCCGGCGTGAGCCTTGCCTGCCTGCACGGCTCCGCGCCGACGGCCGTCGTGCTGCAGGTCGCGCC
>JAXDQQ010000121.1:0-7142 GCA_034667805.1 Thermoplasmata archaeon
TCGTCGCCGTCACCGGCCTGCGCGACGCCATGGCCGGCTACACGATGACCTCGGACCCCGACATGGAGCCGTTCGAGCGCATCGTCCACGTGTCGGACCCCGTCGTCACCGTCGCCGTGGAGGTCAATCACATGAAGGACCTCCCCAAGCTGGTCGACGTGCTGCGCCAGATCTCCAAGGGCGACCCCTCGGTCTCCGTCAAGATCAACCAGGAGACCGGCGAGAACCTGATGTCGGGCATGGGCGAACTGCACCTCGAGGTCATCACCCACCGCATCGAGCGCGACTTCAACCTGCAGATCGTCACCTCGAACCCCATCGTCGTCTACCGCGAGTCCGTCAAGGGCGCCTCGCCGCAGTCGTTCGAGGGCAAGTCGCCGAACCGCCACAACCGCTTCTTCGTCGAGGCGCACCCGCTGCCCGAGGTCATCGTCAAGGCGCTGCGCGACAACGAGATCCCCGCGGACCCCAAGAAGCACCAGAAGGAAGTGCACGAGAAGCTCTCGACGATGCCCTTCCCGAAGGACCTGACCAAGAAGGTCAAGGCGATCAACGGCACGAACATGCTCGTCGACGGCACGAAGGCCATCCAGGGCCTGCACGAGACGTTCGAGCTCATCATCGACTCCTTCAACGAGTCGGTGGAGAAGGGCCCGCTGGCCGGCGAACCGATCCAGGGCATCATGTTCCTCATCACGGACGCCAAGCTGCACGAGGACGCGGTCCACCGCGGCCCGGCGCAGACCATCCCCGCGGTGCGCAACGCCATGTACGGCGCCATGACCATCGCCGGCACCGTCCTCATCGAGCCGATGCAGAAGGCCGTCGTCACGGTCCCCGACGACGTCATGGGAGCCGCCACGGGCGAGTTCCAGCGCCGCCGCGGCCTGATCCAGGACATGGAGCAGCAAGGCGACTCGACGACCATTACCGCCAAGGTGCCGGTCGCCGAGATGCTGGGCTTCGCCGGCGCCATCCGCTCGGCCACCGGCGGCCGCTGCCTGTGGTCGACGGAGAACCTCGGCTGCGAGGTCCTGGCCCCCGAGCTTCAGCAGAAGGTCGTGCGCCAGATCCGTGAACGCAAGGGGCTCAAGCCGGATCCCTACCCGGCCAGCTACTACGCCGACTAAGCGAGCCGACTGGCCACGGATTTCACGGATTGCACGGAACGTTCCGTGGTCTCCGTGCAATCCGTGGCCCGGGCCGGCGTCGGTCCGGAGTCGCAAGTCCTCTCCCTTTTCTCTCCCCCCTTTCTAGCTGCCTCGTGGACGACGCGGCCGCCGGCATCCGGTTCCTGCTGGGCTTCGCCATGCTCGCCGGCGCCGTCCCATCGGACCTGCGGACCCGGCGCGTCCCCAACTCATGGTGGCTTCCGTTCGTCGCGATGGCCGCCATCCTGGCCGTCACTGACCTGGTCGCCCCGGGCCGCGACTGGACGACGCTGGCGGTGCGCTACGGCGCGGCCGCGGTCGTGGCCGGCCTGATGTACGTCTTCTGGCGCTTCCGGCTCTTCGGCGGCGCCGACGCGAAGGCCCTCATGGTCTTGGCCTTCCTCGCGCCCTGGCCGTCGCCGAGCCCGGCCTCCATCCAGCCGGCCCTCGACGCCGTGGCCAACGGCAGCCTGCTCATGCTCGGCCTGCCGGTCGTCGCCTTCGTCTTCAACCTGGCGCGCGGCCAGGTCGCGTTCCCGGCCATGCTGCTCGGCCGGCCCGTCCCCCTTGCCAAGGCTCGGGCTGCCCATGTCTGGCCGATGCAGCGGGTCCTGCCCGACGGTAGCCTCGGATGGCGGTTCTGGCAACGGGCGGGGCTGGACTCCCTCGACGGCGAGTACGATGCCCTGGCGAGGGCTGGCGTGACGCGCGTCTGGGTCACCGCGAAGGTTCCGTTCCTGGTGCCGCTGGCCGCCGGCCTGGCGCTGGCCTGGAAGTGGGGAAACCTGCCCGCCCTGCTTGCCCAAAGCCTCGCCTGACCGAGCCTTTGGTCTCCTGGTTTCAATCCTGGCTGACGGATAGGGACACCCTCAGAAACTGTTTCAATGGGCAACCGGTCCCAGCCTTACCTTGGGAGACGCCCTGAGCACAGGCTTGGCCGGCTTGGACGCCCAATTGGGTGGCGGCGTCCCGCCGGGCTCCGTCCACCTCCTTTTGGGCGAGCCCATGAACGCCCTGGAGCTCTTCACGTACCACTTCGCGGCGTCCAGCCCGAAATCGGGCATCAAGAGCCAGTTCGTCACCACCTCGGGGACGGAGGCCCAGGTCAAGGCCGGCATCCAGGCCATCGGCGGCGACCCCGGCAAGTCCAGCGTGACCTCCCTGGCCAACTCGAAGCAGTGGACGCTGCCGAACCCGACGCCTGGCCACCGCTACGTCCTCGACTCCTTCAGCGAGTTCTCCCTCAAGGTCGGTTGGGAGAAGGCCTACGAGCGCCTCGTCGAGCTGCGCGAGAAGGTCCGCGAGGGCACTGGCAACCTCCTGGTCACGGCGGTCCCGGACCTGCACAACTCCCGCGAGATCGCCCTTCTGAAGCTGTGGGCCGACGGCGTCTTGGACCTCGGCTTCGACCGCCAGGGATTCGGCCTCTACCCCTACCTCAAGGTCACGAAGATGCGCGGCGTGCCGGACTCGGCGCGCTTCCTCCTGTTCAAGGAGACGGAGCGCGGCCTCTTCATGGAAAGCACCCGCCGGGTGTTCTAGGCCGTGCCCTCCTGGGCGCCTCCTGGACAGCGGCCGCTCCCTCCTCTTAACACCAGAGCAAAAGCGTTTTCCCTTTCCAGGAGACGACGGGAGCGGTGATGGGCCACGGCAGGCCACCCCAGAGCAAGCGCGCCCGCGCTTCGAACGGCGAGTCCGCCGTCACCCCCGTCATCGGCGCCATCCTGATCCTGGCCATCAGCGTCCTGGGAATCGCCGGGGTCCTGTACTGGGGCGCCCCGACGCTGGAGCGCATCCAGGCCGGCAACGCCCAGTCCGCCATGGTCGGCGAGTTCGAGGACCTGCGCGCCGCCACCCGCGAGCTGTCGGTGCCCGACCACTCCCGTTTCCCTACCGTCGTCGTCCCCGGCGGCGAGCTGCAGATCCAGAAGGGCAGCCGCATCATGGTGACGACCGACCATGACTCGACCCACCCCACGTGCGACTTCCGCGTCACCAAGTGGGCCGACACCACCGACCCGACGCGCTTCACGCTGTCCACCACGGGATGCCGGACGACGCTGTTCATGAGCGGCACGCACACCGGTGCCAACGAGGCCGTCTTGGAAGTGCTCGCCGTCTCGGGGCCCACGACGACGGCCCGCACGGTCACCAGCGTCGGCGGCGGCGTCTACTCGGTGGCCGGCGCCAACTTCGCGGCCGGCGACTGGCTCTTCCGCCTCAGCAACGGCGCCACCCCCTTGGTGGTCTACTCGCAGGCCTGGCTCCACTCCGGCGACCAGATCCGCTGGGACCTCGGCTCGGGCGCCGGCGAGTACGGCATCCACCTCGACGCCGGGACGCTGTTCTCGCGCCGGCAGGGCACGCTGTTCCTCGAGCGCGATGCCTCGATCGGCGATTCGTCGTTCGGCACCGACTACTACGGCCTCTGGCTGCGCACGCTCACCGCCGACCGCTACAGCGGCATCACCGGCGCCGGCAGCCACCAGGTGTACCTCTCGCTCTTGGGCAACGCCGTCCGCGTCGACGAACCAGGCGTCTACAACCTGCGCTACGACATCTCCGGCGACCTGGCGCAGTCCTGGTGCAACGCCCTCGTCGTCCGCAACACCAGCCTCGTCGGCGCCTCCTACACCTCGACCCCGAACGCCGCATGCGCCGGCGACGTCGACGGGGTCCGCTCGATCCGCTTCCAGCGCGCCGACGGCGCCGACGCCGGCACCGACCCCGATCCCTTCGCCTTCCGAATGCTGCACGCCCGCATCTATGCCTCGCTCTCCGTCTGACGCCCCAGCCGCCCCCCGCCTCCTGCGGCGCGACGACGGCGTCAGCGAGGTCATCGGGTTCCTGCTCATCTTCGGCATCATCTCGATGATCATGCTCCTCTCGATGGGCGCGTTCGTCATCGCCCATCAAGGGGCGACCCAGCGGGCCGTCGAGGTCCGCGCGGAGTCGGTGGCCGCCCGTGTCGCCGGCGTCATCGTGCAGACCGCGCTGGTCGCCGAGGCGCAGGACGGGCGCGACCCCGCGCTGGCCAACCGGATCGACCTCCCCCAGCAGCTCGAGGGGCTGTCCTACACCGTCGCGCTGGAGCCCCAGGTCCCCGGCGTCAGCCCCGACCGGGTGCGCGTCGACGTGCCCAGCCTCGCCATCACCGTCCACTCGCCCGTCTTCGCCTCGTCGGCCGGCGGCGCCAGCCTCTGCTCGGTCACCACGGTGGCCGGCGGCCCCCTCTTCATCCGCATCAACGAAGCGCCTGGCCACCCCGTCGTCAGCGGTTGCGCCGGCAAGATCTTTCTCGAGGAAGCCTAGATGAGCCCCAACGACCCGGCGGACAAGAGCGATGCCAAGAAGCCAAGCCGTGCCGAGCTGTTGGCGCGGCGCATCCGCAGCCCGAGCAGTAGCGCGCCGACGAACGGCGCCACGCCGCCCGGAGCGCCCGCTGCCCCTGCCGGCGCGCCGCCGCTCCCGCACCAGGCCGCCGACCCTCCGGGCGCGCCGCCGCTGCCGCGCCCCGCGGCCCCGCCCGCCAGCGTGACGGCCGCGCCCGTGGCGCCGGCCGGCCGCGCCGCGCGCCTCGCCGCGCAGCAGGCTGCGACGGTGCCGCCGGCGCCCAAGCCGCCCGCGCCCGCCCCGCTAGCCGCGGCGGCGTCCGTGAAGCCGTCGCCGGAGCCCGTCGCCGAATGGACGATGGTGCCGGACGACCCGCCGACGCCGCCCGCGCCGGCCAAGGTCGAGCCCGCGAAGCCCGCCAAGGCGGACCCCGTCAAGGCCGTGCCCGCCAAACCCGAGCCCGCGAAGACGGAGCCCGTCAAGCCTGAGGCCGCCAAGGTCGAGGCCAAGCCGACGCCGGCGCAGACCGAGCAGGCCGCGCAGAAGCTCGAGGAGGCTCAGGAGCGCGAGGAGCGCCAGGCGCGCCGCCAGCTCGCCCGCTCCAAGCGCCCGAAGGACGCGCCGGAGCCGACGCCGCAGGCGCCCGCGCCGGCCCCCGTGCAGGCCAAGAGCACCGGCGTCGCCGACCCGAGCCGGTCGGTGGACCCGAAGAAGCCCGTGGTGACCGACAAGGCCGCGTCAAGCTCGGGCCTCAAGGCCATGGAGTCGGGCGCCGCCGCCGCGGCCATCCGCAAGGCGGTCGCCACCGACGTCATCCACAAGGGCACCATCAAGCTCCCCGAGTTCCCGCCGCCGGCGATGGAGCGGCCGGCCGAGCTGCTGCTCGAGGAGGCGCGCCGCCAGGCCATCCGCGCCAAGGAGAACGAGCGCCGCACCGCCATCCTGGCGGCCGCGGCAGGCGACGAGAGCAAGACGCGCCGCCTGACCGAGGAGTTCGCGGCGGAGGACCGGCTGCACTACCAGATCGACCCGGACGACGAGGAGATCGAGGTGTACGCCGTCAACCCGCCGTACGCCTACGTGCAGATCATCAAGAACAAGCGCTCGCACGCCGCCATCTACCACGCCATCGAGCCGCGCCTCGACCACGACGAGCAGCTCCTGCTCGGCTTCATCGAGCAGACGCTCGTGGACGTCCTCGACCTGCAGCCGTCGGAGCTCGACAAGGAGGAGCTCGGCGAGTACATCCGCAAGAAGTTCGACCAGGTCATCTTCGACTACTCCATCCAGATGGGCGACCCCGCCATCGAGGGCTCGGAGGCCGCGTCCAAGGAGCGCCTGCTGTACTACGTGCTGCGCGACTTCATCGGCGAAGGCCCGCTCGACGCCTTCACGCGCGACCCCTGGATCGAGGACGTCTCGTGCGACGGCCCGCACCAGCCGGTGTTCATCTACCACCGCAAGTACGAGTCGCTCACCACCACGGTGCGCTTCCGCGACCACAACCACCTCGACTCGTTCGTCATCCGCCTGGCGCAGCGCGCCGGCAAGCACGTCTCCATCGCCGAGCCCATCCTGGACGCGACGATGCGCGACGGCAGCCGTCTGCAGGCCACGTTGGCCAAGGAGGTCTCGACGTTCGGCAGCTCGTTCACCATCCGTAAGTTCCGCGAAGTGCCGTTCACGCCCATCGACCTGGTGCGCTTCGGCACGATGTCGAGCTCGATGCTGTCCTACCTGTGGATGATCATCCAGGGCCGCCAGTCCGCCATCTACTCGGGCGGCACGGCATCGGGCAAGACGACGGCCATCAACGCCATCATGATGTTCATCCCGCCCGCGATGAAGGTCATCACCATCGAAGACACGCGCGAGCTGAACATCCCGCAGCCCAACTGGATCGCCGGCCTCACGCGTGGCGGCTTCGGCCCGCGCGACGCGCACGGCCGGCAGGCCGGCGAGATCGACATGTTCCAGCTGCTGAAGAACGCCCTGCGTCAACGCCCGGAGTACATCATCGTCGGTGAGGTGCGCGGCGCCGAGGCGTACAACCTGTTCCAGGCCATGGCCACCGGCCACGCCGCGTACGGCACGATGCACGCCGACTCCGTGGACGCGGTCATCCACCGCCTGGAGTCGGACCCCATCAACATCCCGCGCTCGCTCCTGGAGGCGCTCGACGTCGTCGCCGTGCAGATCCAGACGCGCGTCGGCGGCAAGCGCGTGCGCCGCACCAAGCAGATCACCGAGATCGTCGGCCTCGACCCCAACACGCGCGAGATCCTGACCAACGAGGTCTTCCACTGGGAGCCCGCCGGCGATGAGTTCGTCTTCTCCGGCGTGTCGTACTCGCTGGAGCGCATCGCCGCCGAGTCCGGCCTCACCTCCGAGCAGATCCTCGACGAGATGGAGGACCGCAAGAAGGTCATCGAATGGATGGTCAAGCAGGACATCCGCGAGTACAAGCTGGTCGCGCACATCGTCACGACCTACTTCTTCGACAAGGAGAAGGTGCTGCGCAAGGTGCGCGAAGGCCTCCCGTGGCAAGGCGTCGGGGAGAAGCTGCCATGAGCCGGTGGAGGGCCTAGGATGGCGCTGACCGCGGTCGACCGCTTCGCCTACAACCTGTTCGGCGCGCGCACCCGGGTCCGCGAGAAG
>JAXDQQ010000122.1:0-4058 GCA_034667805.1 Thermoplasmata archaeon
TTGGGCATTGCAGGAGCCCTCCAAGGGTCCTTCGACCTTCAGGTGCTGGCCCCCAACGACCGGCCAGGCGAGACCACCAAGACCCGGTTCGCCTACCACGTGGTGGGCTCCAGGAACCCCTTCGCCAGGTACTACTCTCGCGCCCTCGCGGGCGAGATCCGGCGCCGGGTGCGCGCCGATAGGCCTCGGTTTGTCATTGCCTCCCTCTACATGTCAGGCCTGACCGTCGCCCGCGCGTTGCGTTCGACAAGCGTCCCCTTGGTGCTCGACCACCACAACGTGGAGCACCAGCGGTTCCGGACGATGGGCCGCCCACTGGTCGCGCGCGCGATGCGCCGCTACGAGCGCTGGCTGTTCCGCCGGAGCTCCTTGATCGTGGTCGTCAGCGAGGACGACCGCCAGGGCCTGCGGGCGATGGGCGTCCAGGACGGGAAACTTGTCGTCGTGCCCAACGGCTTCGACCCCAAGCAGTTCCGCTTCGATCCTGCCCGAGGCGCCCAGGTGCGGACAGAGCTCGGGTTGACGCCGACGGACAAGGCGGTCCTTTTCTTCGGCAAGCTGGACTATGCCCCCAACCGCGACGCGGTGCTGAAGATCTTGGACGTCGCGCGGGCGTTCGCCGACAGGCCAGAGATCCGCTTCCTCATCGCGGGCGCCAACCTGGGGCCGATGTCCTTGCCTGACAACGTGACGTACCTTGGAGCGGTGAAGTCGACGGCCGACCTCCTCCAGGCGGCTGATTTGGTGCTGGCGCCCCTGTCGTCGGGGGGCGGGACGAAACTGAAGGTCATCGAGGCGCTGGCCACGGGCCGGACGGTCCTCACGAGCCCGGTCGGGGTCGAAGGGTTGGGGGCCGACATCGCCGCGGTCTGCCACATCTGCACGAATGGCGACTGGGAGTCCGGGTTGCGCGCCTTGCTGCCCTCCAGTCGCTTCGGTGCCTCGCCCAGTGTCGCGCAGGAACGCGCGGTACGCCCGTTCGAATGGGACGTCGTCGTGCAACCGCTGGTGCATCGGCTTGCCGGCTTTCCGGCGTCCTAGACGAGCGCCTCGTAGTGGCGCAGCGTGGCCTGCGCGGCTTCCGCGCCGGAGGGTCCCTGCGCCCGCGGCCAATCGCTCGGGTCCGCAGCGAAGCGCCGCAAAGCCTCCGCCAATTGGGAAGGGTTCGCCGGATCGACCAACGTCCGCGCGTCCAAGACGTCGGGCAACGCGCCGACCCTGCTGGCCACCACAGGGAGGCCGGCTCCGATCGCCGCCAGCGCCGCACCGCTTTGGGCCTCGAACTGGACATACGGGAAGATGGCGACGTCGGCGGCCTGGAAATAGAGTTGGAGGTCTTCGTCGGGGACATAGCCCACGCGCGCCACGACGCGGTCCTTGATTCCAAGGGATGTGATCCGCGACTCGTAGGTGCCCCAATCCTCCCAGCATTCGCCGGCCACGACGAGCTTGAACGGGTCCGGAAGAAGCGCCAAAGCGTCCAGGCTCACGCCAAGTCCCTTGTACGGGCGGATCGTCCCGAACTGAAGCACCGCGACATCGTCCGGCCGGAGCCCCAGCGACGCTCGACCGGCGGCCCGCGAGTGCTTGCCCTTGCCGAACTGGGAATAGGCCGGATGGGGGACGACGCCGATCCGAGCTGCGGGGACCCTGAACGTCATGGCGCACCGGTCAACGAAGCTCGGCGAATGTACCAGGACCAGGTCGACGTGCCTGAGGAGCCGCCGAAGCGCGGGAAGAAAGACCCGGTCGCGCGCCTCGTGCGGCTCGACGTTGTGCAAGGTGGCGACCACCTTGATGCCCCGTCGCTGAGCTGCCCGGGCAAGCGACGACAGTGCGGGCGCGAGGAACCCCGTCCAGACCTGCAGGTGCAGGATGTCGGCCCCGTCCAGCTGGGCAGCGCCCCGTCGCCAGCTCAGGGGGTTCCCGTACGTCAAGGTCCGATGGACCTCGATGCCGGGCAGCAGCGGGATGGACTGCGCCCCCTGCACGTCCTTCCCCGTGTACAAGAGGCGGGGGAACAGCTTCCGGAAGCTTAGCAGCGACACCGTGGTCCCAGGCTGGCTTGCCAGCCCGTTGGCGAGGGTGTGGGTGTAATGCACCAGCCCGCCGCGATGAGGGTACGTGGGCCCGACGAGCAGCACGCGCACGAGGCGGCGAGCGCGCCTTGCCCTTTGTCCCTTGCCTTCAGCGGACCTTTCTCAATCCGACCGGCGGCGCCTTCGTGGCCGCGCCCTTGACCTTGGCCGGCTTGGACGCCATCGGCTCCATCGAGAATGTCCGGATGAGGTCCGTCCGCGTGACGATGCCTTGCACGACGCCGGAGGGGTCGACGACCATGAGGGCGCCGACGTGGTTGTCCAGCATGTGCTTCGCCGCCTGCTTGGCCGTCATGTCGGGTTTCCCGGTGATGACCTTGCGGCGCATGTAGGGGCCGACCTCGAGGTCCCGGATGGTGGCCTTCTGCACGTGCGCGTCGGCTCCCTTGAACTCGGCGAAGGCGTTGGCGATCTCGTGCTCGGCGATGATGCCGGAGATCTTGCCTCCCTCCAGCACGGGCAGGCGGGCGATGTCGTTGTCGATGAGGAGGCGGCGCGCGTGCACGAGCCGTTCGCTGGGCGTGACGGACTTCAGGTTCGTCTTCATGATGCGCTGCAGTTCGACGTCGGACTTGACCAGCGAGAGCAGGTTCGCCTTGGTGACGACGCCGACGAGCTTGCGGCCCTGCACGACGGGGATCATGGTGAGGCCGGGCTTGCCGACGTCGGCCAACAGGACCTCGAGGTCCTCGTCGGGGTGGGCCACGACGAAGTCCTTCTCCATCACTCCGGAGGCGTGCAGGCGGGACGTCTGGATGCCCCGGTTGTGCGCCCGTCCCAGCTTGTCGGCGATCTTGCCGTCGGTGATGATGCCGACGAGGTCGCCGTTCTCCGTCACGGGGATCTTGGTGATCCGGTGCGTCGCCATCAGGTCGAGCACGTCCTTGAGGCTGCGGTCCTTGTCCACGGTCACTAGGTCTTTGGACATCACGTCGCGTACGTTCATGGTGGTCACTCAGGGGGATTACAGGGGGTCAAAGGGCAAGGGGACCTGGCCGGGACGGTTGGAGCCCCGGCTGGGTGGGAGGGTCATGGGGAAGGGGACAGGAGGTCCCAAGAGAGGCGGATTCCGGAGATCGCGGAACACGCAACCCACAGTATGCGCGTTCGTTGGCTTAAGGCTTGGGCGGAACCGTGCGGCAATGTCCATCTCTGTCCTCCCCGGTGGTCGGTTTTCGTTCACGGCGATTCCCTGCGCATCGGCAGAAGGGCCCGGAGGACCGCGACCTCGTCGCGCCCGGCCAGCGGGCCGTACGGCAAGACGAGCGTGCCGCGGTCGTTGCACCCCGCGCAGCGCAGCCCGACGACGAGCATGTTGTCCGCCGGGTCGCTCACGCCTTCGATGCGGTGCTGCGCCTCGACGCGCGCCTCGTCGGCCGAGGTCTCTTGGCCGCAGCCCGCGCAGGCGATGCGGCCGCCGGGCGCCGGCCGGAAGACCGTGAAGAACCCTAGGCCTTCGAGCGCCTGCAGGGCCTCCTCGAGTCGGAGGCCATCGGTCTGCAGGGCGGCTCGTCCCATGCGGGCGTCAACCCCGGGCCCATGAAGGGGGTTTGTCCCGGGGCAAGCCCATTCCCGCTTGGCGTGCCTTCCCCCCGGTGCAGACGCTTAGGCCGGTCGGTCTTTCGGATAGCGACCTATCGGCCGCCGACGCAAGGTTCTTCCTTGCGGCGCCGCCGTTTCCTGCGTGCGTGGTTGCCTAGCCTTCGCCTTGGCCCTCCTTCTCGCCGGTTGCGCCGGTCCCGGCCCCAGCGCTGCGCCCAGCGGCGATCACGATGAGGCTGCCGCCGCCTTCCCGGCGCTGCCGCCGCTTCCCTGCGAGCCGGACCGCTCGGCGACCGGCCTGTCCCCGAGCCTCGGCGTCGTGGCCTTCGAGACGTTCGGCGGCGACGGCGTGTTCCGCGAGGAGATCGACACCGCGCACATCGGCGGGCGGACCATCCTGGCCATCTCGCAGCCCGG
>JAXDQQ010000123.1:0-3389 GCA_034667805.1 Thermoplasmata archaeon
TAGGAGGACACTTCGCCGACGGCGACGAACGGCATGAAGAACTCCTCGCGGAAGACGCGGTGGCCGAGCGGCAGCCCGCCGACGACCGTGGGGCGCACGTAGTTGCCCGTGAGCGGCTTGCCCTTGCCGTCCTTCGCGACGCGGAGGCCGCCGGCCAGGACCTTGCCCTTGGACTTCTTGACATCGGCGACGACGGAGTCGAAGAACGTCGCCTTGCTCTCGTCGATGACCGGGCCCATGTAGGACTCCTTCACCCAAGGCAGGCCGACGGTGGCCGCGTTCGTGAGCTTCGCCAGGCGCTCGGTGAACTCCTTGGCGACGGCCTTGTGGACGTAGACGCGGCTGCACGCCGAGCACTTCTGCCCGGAGAACCCGAACGCGCTCCGGAAGACGCCCTGCACGGCCTTGTCGAGGTCGGCCTTGTCGGACACGACAATGGCGTTCTTGCCGCCCATCTCGGCGATCATCGGCTTCGGGCGGCCGTACTCGGCAGCCTTCGCCCATGCCATCATGCCGACCTTCTTGCTGCCGGTGAAGACGAGGCCGTCGACGTCAGGGCTGGTCAAGAGCTCGGTGCTGATGTCGTGGTCGGCCGCCGTGAGGAACTGCAGCGCGGAGCCGGGGACCCCGGCCTTGCGCAGGAGCGTGAAGATCCACCAGCCCGACAGGCAGCCCTTGCCCGACGGCTTGAGCACGGCAGTGTTGCCGGTGATGAGCGCGGCGACCGTCATGCCCGCAGTGATGGCGACGGGGAAGTTGAACGGGCAGACGACGGAGAAGACGCCCCAGGGCCGGCGCACGCTGCGGCAGTCTTCGGTGGGCACAGGGTGGCCCATCTCCATGTCGAAGCCGCCCATCTCGCGCATCGTGAGGGAGTAGAAGCGCAGGAAGTCGACGGCCTCGTCGACGTCGATGGAGGCCTCGTAGCGCGACTTGCCGGCCTCGATGGACATGACGGCGCAGAGGTCGTAGAAGTGCTCGGCGAAGAGGTCGGCCGCTTTCTCGATGATTGCGACACGGTCCTGCCACGGCTTGGCCGACCAGGCAGGGAAGCCCTTCTTCGCGGCGGCGATGGCTTTGCGCGCATCGGCCTTGCTGCCGGCCGCCCACTTGCCGACGACCAGGGAATGCTCGGCCGGGCTCTTCGTCGTGAAGGTGGACTTGGCCTTCAGGTCCTTGCCGTCGATGACGAGCGGGTGCGTCTGGCCGAGGTCCTTGCGCAGGCGGGCGACGGCCTCGTCGAAGGCGCGGTCGAACTGCGCCATGGTGCCGTTCTGCGTGTGGCGCCAGAAGGTGTTCTTGTTCTGGAAGCGGTTGAAGCGCGCCTCGAGCTGGGAGACGGTGGCGCGGTCCTCGCCGAGGGTCACGGGGTCCAGGGGGACGGACACCTGCTTTGCCATGGCCGGCGCGAGCGTCCTCCTCCTGATAATGGCTGTTCTGGCGGGAGAAGGGCCAAGACCCCCGTGGCCGATGGCCGGGCGGGCCGCCATGAAGACGCTTGCCGACCAGATGTCCGTGTACGCCGCCTACCACAACGACGCGACGAACAAGGCGATCCACTTCCTCTTCGTGCCGCTGATCATCTGGTCTGCGATGGGGCTCCTCGTGCAGATCGGCGCAATCCAGGTCGGGACCCTGGCGGTGACGGCGGCCCACGTCATCGCGGTCATCCTCCTGGCCTACTACCTCTCCCTCGACTTCCCTCTCGGCGTGGCCATGGTGTTCCTGTTCACGCTCATGCTGGTCACGGTGCTGCAAGTCCAAGCGGCGATGGGCAGTCAGGCGTGGATCCTGTTCACCGCGGTGTTCGTGGGCTCGTGGATCGCGCAGCTCGTGGGCCACGCCGCCTTCGAGCACCGCAAGCCGGCGCTTGCCGACAACGTCCTGCAGGTCTTCGTGGCGCCCATCTTCGTGGTGGCCGAGTGGGCCTTCGCCATCGGCCTGCGCAAGAAGCTGCAGCACGAGGTCGAGGCCGGCATGGTCCAGCACCTGCCGAAGCCGTCGTCGTAGCGACAAAAATCGACGCCGAAGGAAGAGGCCCGCCTCCGAAAGGGGTGTCACGCATGGCTTAAGGAGCCGGCCCTGGGTCACGATCGCATGGGTCGGGCCGTCCTCCTGGTGCCGCTGCTGTTCTTCCTGGCGGGATGCGGCGGGTCGCCCGAGGCCGCGCCGATGGCCAGCGCCGACGAGGCGTTCGTGCATGGCCTCGTCGTCTCCCCGGCCATCGTCCCGATCGCCAACGCGACCGTCACTGCGACGCCGGGCGAGCTCTCGGTGCAGACCGACGCCGGCGGCCTGTTCACCCTCGGGCCCTTGGCGGCCGGCAGCTACCGCCTCAAGGTCGAGGCCGACGGCTACGCGGACGTCCTGGTGGAGGCGCAGACGGGGGACGCCCTCGTCAAGGTCGTGATGACCAACGTCCGCAACGACGTCCCTTACATCGAGGTCCTGAAGTGGGACGGCTACCTCTTTTGCACCATCGACCAGAACATCGCCGGGTACCAGATCGTGGGGGCGCCTTGCCTCGGCGTCGCGGACATCATCACCGGCCAACAGGTGTCGCAGGACACGTGGCAGTTCCCCTTCCAGGTCGACGCGCCAGGCCTCAAGGGCGTCCTCGCCGAGATGGTGTGGGACGAACAGGCCACCGGGAAGAACATGGGCATGCTGCTACGCAACATCGTCGGCGCGGGCGGCGGCATCGACGCGGGCGACGGGGCCGGAGGGGACACCGATATCCAGTTCGCCAGCGCGGAGGGCCCTTCCCCATTGCAGATGTGGGTCTACCAGGGCATCGAGAACCCGGGCGCCAACGACGGCGCGGCCTTCCAGGTCCCGCAGAACGACACGATGGAGTACAAGCTGCTGATCCTCGGGCGCGCCGACGGGAGCCAGCAGGTCGACCTCCATCTCATGCTGGAGAACCATCCGCAGGTGTTCCTCACGAAGTTCTTCAACGCCATGGGCGACCCCAGCTATTCCATCGCCAACGGCACGGCCTAGGACGCGTAGCGTTAAGCGCCCGGCGCCGGTGGGGCACCTGCCCCGATGACGAGGTTATCCCAGGAGGAGGGATTGATATCCCCAGATGACTGGAAGCTCAACGCGGAGGGGCAACGGCACCGCAAGGCCGCATCGCGCTAGCGCGGCCGTGCGCCCGCGACCCTTCGCGTTGCGCCCGGCAAAGCCGCTGCGAATGCCCGAGGCCCGTCAGGGCCTTGGGCTCAACGCGGAGGGGCAACGGGAGGGGAGCAGGCCGTCGCGAGCGGACGAGCGACGGCCGTCGCGGTTCCTCCCGTTGAGCGAGCAAGCCGAGCGCCGCGAGGCGCGCGAGCGGAGCCGAGCAACGGCGAGCGCAACGAGCCGCCGTGAGGGGTTCCTGGCGCGCA
>JAXDQQ010000124.1:0-3315 GCA_034667805.1 Thermoplasmata archaeon
GTGGCTACGGCGTCTGGCAGAAGCTGTCGGGCGCCGCGCGCACGGCGGGGAACCTGTTCAAGAAGAAGGACGACAAGCAGGACGCCCCGCCCGACATCGACTTCGAGCGCATCTTCGCCGACATCGAGGAGGAGGCCAAGCGCATCCGCAAGTTCCTCACCGACCCCAAGCACTCCGGCCTCGTCCTCGTCACCCTGCCGGAGAAGCTTCCCGTCGAGGAGACGGCGGACCTGCACCGCGCCCTCACGACGGACCTGGGGATGACGGTGCACGCCATCGTGGTCAACAAGATGCAGCCCGACGCGCTCGCCGGCGTCCAGGAACGGTTCGACGCCATCGCGCACGACGCGAGCAAGCGGGCGGCGTTCGCCAAGCAGGCGGCGAAGGCCACGGGCGAAGACCCGCAGCTCGTCGAGGCCCTGCTGTCCGCGACCGAGTTCTCGGAGGTCCGCCGGGCGATGAACCTTGAGCACCTGGCGGACCTGGAGAAGCGGCTGCCGGGGATCCCGGTCGTCACCGTCCCGCTCTTCCGGGAAGACGTGCAGGGGCTGCGCTCGCTGCGCGTCCTGGCCGAGGCCCTGTTCGACCTCTCGAACCTTCGCGCGTCGCCCCCTTCCGGTCCGCCGGGGCAGACCTAGCCTTCGCTAGGCCCGCGCTGTTTGGCTCCCCCTGTCGCCTTACTTGGTGACGAGGCGGGCGCGTTCCTCGGAGAGGCGCGCCATGGATTCCTCGACGGAGGAGTCCTTCAGGGTCATCGGGACATGGTCCCAGCGGTTGTTGCAGTAAGTGCACGTCACGAGGACGGCCTTCTTGATGCGGTCGAGGCCGAGGGAGCCCTTGACCTCGAGGGTCTTGCGGTCCTGGGTCTCGATGAGGAACCCGGAATGGGACCCGCACTTGGCACATCGTAGAAGGAGGGACATCTGACGGTCTCCGTAGTGAATCCTCATAGGCTTGAGGGGGTTAATCCCTCTTTCCTTGGTGGACTTTCTTGTCGAGGCAACCCAGCCGGCAAGCTCGATGGGACCTTTGGGTGCCATTCCGGCGGCCTGGGCAAAACCAGGTTCCGTCGCAGGCTCCCGGAGAGAAAATTCCAGGGGTCCCCCTCTGTTGGATGGCCTTTGACGGGCCGGGACTCCCCCGCCAGCCGCACCGGGACCCGCGCAAGATGACCCCTCGTTGTCCTCCACCCCGAGCCCCTCCAAACGCCGGGCGTTTGCGGTAAGGCTGCTCCCTTCCGGGCCTGACCCGGTTCCCGCATCGAAGGAGGGTCGCCTTCCTTCCGGAAGGGTCCCCGCCACCGCCGGCCTCGGAGGACGAGGCTTCACCGTAAGACGAGGGCTTGCGTCGGACCCCGGCGTGACCGGGCGGGATTTCGGCCAGGCCATGTCGACTTGCCTGTGGGCGGGCGCCAACCCCGCAGCCTAGTCCCGGCCTTTCGCCGGGCGCCATGCACTGATGGCGCAGGTCGCGCGACAGAAGGGAGCTTCTTAAGCAGACGGGGTCAGGGGGAGGGTCAAGTGCCGTCGGCGGCCGGCTGGGACGGTTCGATCAGGCCGTCGACCCGGAAGTCTTGGCCGATGCTGGCGTGGCCGTAGACCGGGTCCGGCGTCAGGCGGGTCT
This sequence comes from Thermoplasmata archaeon, assembly GCA_034667805.1. Taxonomy (GTDB): domain Archaea; phylum Thermoplasmatota; class E2; order JACPAO01; family JAHFTW01; genus JAHFTW01. The sequence goes on from JAXDQQ010000124.1 coordinate 1,624, forward strand.
GACGCACCGAGATCCACAGGCCCTCGCTGCCGGATGGGGCTTCGAGGTGGTCGACGTCCAGGACAAGGGGAGAGCTGCCTTCGAGGTAGGCGCCACCGCCGACGCTCTGGTAGCAGCCCGAGCCGCACGACTCGTAGAAGGTCAGCCCCAGGCCCAGTTCCGAGGTTGCCGGCGAGCTCGCGTCCCAGAAGAGGTTCAAGGTACCGGTCCAACTGGCCGGCATCGAATCGAGGAACAGCGAGTCGGTCTTGCCGCTGGCCAAGGGGACGCTGGCGCCCATGCAGGAGTTCAATCCCGACGGCGCACAGGCGCCGGCATCGATGGCGCCGTCCCAAGCGAGCTCGATGGGGTCCGGAAGGGTGGTCGCCGCCGCCAGCGAGTCGCCAGGCCGGGCCACGCGGGCGTCGCCGGCCGCCTGGTCGGCCGCATCCGCGCCGGGCGCTTCCTCATCCATGGCCGGTCCCGGGTCGGAGCAGCCGGACAGGACGAGGGCAAGCAGCACGGCCGACCAACCACGGTGCATGCCGGCACCAGCCCACACCGGTCCTAAAGGGCTGTGGCGCGGTCGTTCAATCGTCAGGCGATGGGCTTGGAGACCGACTGCTCGAACAGGGGCATGGCGGCATCGTCGAAGGCGACGGCGTGCAGGGTGTCCCCCCGGACCTCGATCCACCAGAACCCGAGCGACTCCTCCTGGTAGAACACCGGCCCGTCGCCCGGGAGAGTGTAGAGCTCGGCGCCGCCTCCGCCGCTGACGATGAACTGGGTCCGGCCGCAGGCGGGGACGGGCTCCAGCCACTGCAGGACATGGTCATGGCCGGCGATGTACAGGTCGATGCGGTCGCACAGCTCGGCCTCGAAGATGGTCTTCAGATGGTCGCCGTCCTGGCCGGGGATGGGTCGCCCGTCGTACTCGCCGGCGTTGCCATGCTCGCTGTTGGAGACGTAGGGATGGTGGCCGAGGGCGATTCGCCAGGGTCCTGCCCCAGACGAGACTGCACCGGGTAGCCATTGCTCCTGGGCTTGCACCTCGGCGCCAAGGTCGGGAGGGACGGGGACGCCGTAGAACAGGAGGGTGTTGGTGTCGAGGCCGATGAAGTGCACGGCCCCGGAATCGAAGGTGTAGTGGCGAGCCGGCATCGTCCACTTCTCCGAGGCGCGGTCGGTTCGCTGGGCGTACGCCACCTCGTTGTTGCCCGCCGTGTACCAGAAGCCCAACCCCCCTCCCGGCGACGTCACGCCGGCAGGGTCCTGGCCGTTGTCGTGGTTCCCGAGGACCATCCAGAACGGGAAGTCGAGCGCCGCGTAAGGGGCCTCGAACTTGGTGTCGAACTGCGGGTCCGTCGGCGAGGCGGCGCCGGCGGGATAGATGAGGTCGCCCAGGCCCACGGCGAAGTCGCAGCCCCGCTCGGCGCACACCGCGCCGATGGCGGCCGCGACGCGGGCCTGGTCCTCGCCGCCGGTGCCCATGTCGCCGAGCGCGACGAACCGCACCGCGGGCTCGGTCGCCGCGCCGCCGTCGTCTGGGCCGGGGCCGTCGCCGCCCGGCTGCAGGCAGCCGGCGACGACCAGCAGGCCCAGGGCCAGGAACGGGAGGCGCGCCACGCCGGTCGAGGCGGCGGCCGCTGCATGGGCCTTGCGGTCGAGGACTACCGGATCCTCGGCGGCCCGGTCGACGACGGCGCAGGCGCG
>JAXDQQ010000125.1:0-3636 GCA_034667805.1 Thermoplasmata archaeon
ACTCCGCCTGGACGAAGGTGTCGGAGGAGCAGCTCATCGCGCAGTTCGAGAAGGCGTGGACCCGCTACGCCGGCGAGGAGCTCGTCTAGATCTACACCTCCGGCTCCTTCCTCGACCGCTTCGAGGTCATGCCCGGCGCGCAGAAGGCCATCCTCACCCTCATCGGCAAGGGGCCGAAGAAGGTCGCCTTCGAATCCCTGCCAGGCTTCGTCACCGACGAGACCCTGGGCCCGCTCGAGGGCCTGACACAGAAACTCGAGGTCGGCATCGGCGTCGAGTCCGCCAACCTGCGCGTGCTGCGCGACTCCGTCAACAAAGGCCACGCGTTCGAGACGTTCCCCATCGCGGCCGAGGCCTGCCACCGCCACGGCGTCTCGGTCAAGGCGTACCTGATGTGCAAGCCGCCGTTCCTCAAGGAATCCGACGCGCTCACCGACTCGACGGCGACCATCATCGCCGCCGCGCCGCACAGCCAGATGGTGTCGCTGAACCCGACGAACGTGCAAGGCAACACCCTGGTCGACGCGCTCTACAAGCGCGGATCGTACCGCCCGCCCTGGCTGTGGACCATCGTCCAGTCAGTGCTGGACGGCCGCACCGTCGCCGAGGCAGCCGGCTTCAAGGGGATGCTCAAGTCCGACGTCATCGCCTCCGGCCAGTCGCGCGGCGCCCACAACTGCGGCGAATGCGACGAGACGGTCGTGGGCTACCTCAAGAAGTACAAGTCGACGCAGGACAAGGCGTTCCTGCAGCGCTGCCTGGACGACGTCCAATGCAAGTGCCGCGCCGAGTGGCGGCTCACCGTCGAATTGGGCCCGTTGCTGCCGGTGTACGGCCAGTTTTGAACGACTGCGACCGCCCAACAGGGATTGCACGAATCCCCACGAACCGGATCAGGTCATTCGCGGCATCCGCGGAATCCCTGTTCCGGGGCGTGCGAAGCGGATCTTGCTAGCGGCGACGGGAGCCGCGCGCCACCAGGACCGCGATCGCCACGGCCACCAACGGGAGGACGGGCGGGAGCGGAGCGCCCTTCGCCGTCGCCTCGGCGGCGGTGCCGTTGCCGTCCCCGGCCTTCGGGGCGTTGGCGTTGACGTCGACGTTGAGCGCGCTCTCCAGGGTCTTGTCGACCTGGCCCTGGCGGTACTCGATGATGGCCCGCACCGGGTAGCGGCCCGTCGTGGCGTTGGCCGGGACATGGACGTCCAGCTGCTGCTGCGTCGTCCCGCCCGGGGGCACGGGCTGGTGCCCGGGCACCCATTCGTACGTCCAGCCCGGCGGGACGTCGGCGCGCGCGAACGGGTGCGCGGTGCCGCCGCCGGTGTTCTGCAGGCGCATGCCCAGGCTGGCCGTCGTGCCGGGCTCGGCGATGACCGACGACTGGTCGAACGTCATCTGCAGGACGGGCAGGCCGTCGGAGATGGTGCCGCCGGCGACCGAGGAGCCGATGTGGATCTCCTTGATGGCGACGTTGCCCTTCAGGTCCGTGGCGATGAGGCGCACGATGTCGTTGTCGTTGAGGGGGCGCTTCGTCCACTTGTACCCGGGGCCGCTGAGCGGTCCGCACGTCTGGATGGGAGCCGGCTGGGAGCAGGGCGGGACCGTGCCGAGGAAGATGCCGCCCGGACCGCCGTCGGGGAAGTTGTCCTGGTCCCAAGTCGGGCGCTCCGCCCACTCCTCGATCTGGTCGGTGACGTTCTCGCCGTTGAGCTCCACCGTCAGCGCGGAGAGCCGCTCGTTGAACTCGAAGCTGAAGCCGTCGACGAGGGTCTTGATCCCGTCGCCGGGCAGGAGGATGGGCCACGGCATGGTGAAGTCCGGGAAGTCGGTGTCCGGGCAGCCTAGGCTCGGCTGGCCGCCGCAGTGGTCGAGGCGGACGATGCCCCAGAACCGGGCGACCTCCTGGTGCGCCGCGTTGTAGCCGTGCACGGCGACGCCGAGGTCCGCCTGCGGGCTGGTCTGGCCGTTCGAGTTGATGGCGATGAAGAAGCCGTCCGACTTGTCGAGGTCGACCGAGTAGCCCTCGAGGTAGACGCCCGTGACCCACGCCTGCGACGGCAGGGCGCAGACCTCGTCGCCGGTGGGGATGTCCGAGCCGAAGCTGAGGGCGAACGCCTCGATCTCGTCGGCGCGCTCGCCGATGACCTGGAACTGCACGAGCAGGCTTCCGCTGACCTTGAAGACGCCCTGCTGGTCCGGGATGATGTCCGGGTTGCGGATGAAGAGCTCGAGGCCTTCGCCGCACGACTGGATCTGGGCTTGGGCAGGGGGAGCCACGGCGACGAGCCCGAGGGCGGCGACCGCGAGGAGGAGCCAGCGCAAGCCGGACCGACCAGACACCATGGGGCGGCTCAGTGCAAGGTGGGTTCTTCTGCGTTGCCGATGGCCGGGGCCGGGCTACGGGGGCCGCCCACCGGCCAGGAGGCGCTTGCTCTCCCGTGCCGCCGCCATGAACGAGTCGAGCCAGTCGAGGTACGCCTGGAACCGGTCCGCGCCGGCCGGCGTGAGCTTCAGCCGCACCTCGAAGCCCGTCCGCAGGAGGGCCTTGCGCGCCTCGAGCAGCCCCTCGCCGGCCAGCTTGCGCTGGTGGGCGTCGAGGTTGCCCGGTGTCAGGTCGAGCGACCGCTGCGCCTCGGTGAACCCGACGTCGCCGTGCCGGTACAGGAGCGTCATCAGCTTCAGCCGCGCGGGCTGATGGATGATCTCCAGGTCCGCGGGGAGGAGCACGGCCTCACCCACGGCGGAAGTGCAGCAGGCCGACGGCGCCGAGCGTGGCCATGCAAAGGACGACGTGGACGATGCCGGCATTGGCCACCTGGTCGGACAGGGTGCCGCCCAAAGCGAACGGCGCGACGGCCATCCAGGCCAGCAGCACGATGCCCGCCGCCAGGCCGGGCCACGGCGTGACGCGCCGCCGCAGCAGCACGGCCAGGACCAGCGCGGCCCCGCCGGACAGCACTGGCGTCACGAAGACGTAGGTGTTCTCGAACGCCGGCTGGCCCGGCGCGGGCGACGGGTCCGTGATGGTGAGGGCCAAGGCGATGGCGATGAGGCCGACCACCGCCACGGCCGCGACGAGACCGATGGCCACGAGCCACGCCACCCAAGGTCGGTGGCGCGAGCGCATCTCGAGGGCGTGCGCCTTCCAGGTGGCGTTGGTGGCCAAGACGGCGCCAAGCAGCATCGTGACCGGCAGCAGCATGTACACCCAACCGTGCTCCTGGACGTTCCATCCCGGCTCGAGGGTGCTGGGATCGACTTGGATGGTGGGCGCGATGATGACGTCCAGCATGGCGATGCCGGCCATCGCCAGGCCCCACACCAGCCAGAGGGTGCCAGCGGCGCGCGCCGTGAGGGCTTGTCGGTAGTCGCGCACGGAGGCGATGGTCTCCGTCGCTTGTTCAGGCGTCATTGCATAGGCGTCAGGGCCCATGGATGCCTCCCAATCGCCCCGGCATTGTATAAGACGCGGGATTCTGCGAGGCAGAAGGCCCGTCTGCGCCCCAGAAACAGCCAGCGTCCAAGATGCCGGCGCGCTTGCTGGGGGACATGCGCCTCACTCTCTGCGCTGCCCTCCTCCTGCTTGCCGGCTGCACCGCTCCGAATGCCCCGAACGCTCCTCACCCGTCGACCGGT
>JAXDQQ010000126.1:0-3128 GCA_034667805.1 Thermoplasmata archaeon
CTCGGGTTCGCAGAGGATCTGGCTGATGGCGAAGTCGGCGCCGGCGTCCTGCTTCTGGACGAGGCGCTGCGGCTCGTCGAGGTCCTTGCGGCGGCGCGTCGGGATCGTGATGACGCCGAGGTGGCCGTTGCCGCGCGTGACCGGCTGGCGAAGGCCTTCCAACGCAGGCAGGACGCCGGTGCCGGGGTACTCCTGCTTCCTGCTCTCGCCTCCTACCAGGACGAAGTCGTGGATGCCAGTGGCCAGCCGCGTCTCGGCGGCCCAGTTCCGCAGTTGGGGAAGTGGGTGGTGGACGGTGATGCGGTTGAGGATGGCGCGCACGGCGAGGCGGCGCTGCAAGGCAGCCGCGAAGGCGCGCGGCTCGACGGTCTTGTAGTGCCCGTTGACGATCTCGGGGACGTTCACGCCGGCGAGGCCGGCGCCCTTGAGGGGCTCGAGCAGGTCGAGGTGGTCCTGCCACTGCTCCTCCGTCGAGTCGACCTGCGGCGGCAGGGCCTCGAAAAGAAGGGGGATCCGCCCGGACACGCTCCCCATTGACCCCCCGGAGACCTTGAAGCGGCCTGCCATCTTGATTCCGCAAGGAATAAAATACGGGCATCCGTCGGCACCGACGTGCTCCCGCTCTCCGACGTCGTCCGGCAGGTGCGGCGGTCCCGGATCCTCCTGGGGCTGACCCAGGCCGAGCTGGCCAAGGAGTCGGGGACCTCGCAGAGCCTTGTGGCGAAGCTGGAGAAGGGCCGACTCAATCCGTCCTATGAGGTGGTGCGCCGCGTGACCGAGGCCCTCGACCGGATGGCGGCAAGCGACGAGGAATCAGCCGGCGACCTCATGCACGGCACCCCGATCTTCGCGGAGCCCGCCGAACCTCTGGGCAAGGCGCTCGACCGCATGAAGAGCCACGGCTTCTCGCAGCTGCCCGTCGTGGACCGCGGCCAGCCCGTCGGCTCGCTTTCGGAATCGGCCATCCTCGACCGCATCGAGAAAGGCGCCGACCTCGATGCACTGAAGCGGCAACCGGTGCGACTGACGATGCGGCCGTCGTTCCCGACCGTGGAACCCGACACGCGGCGAAGGACCTTGGTCGAGCTCCTGCGCGACCACGAATGCGTGCTCGTCGTCCGCGAGGGCCGGATGGTCGGCGTCGTCACGAAATCCGACCTGTGGTAGCCGTCGCTCGGTGTGGGCGGACACAGATTTCGCAGAACAACGGGGCAATCTTCACGGCGGATTTCGCCGATTGCCGGAGATCGGGGTTCCTTGCGGCGCTCCACAATTTCGCAGATTCACGTTTTTGGGTCGCGGCGAGGGCCAACATGAATCTGTGAAATTGTCATTGCGCGCGACGGCACAGGCGACGTCAACGACAGGAAAGCTGCCAAAAGACTCTGTGGAATCTGTGTTAGCCCACACTAGGCCGCGTCGACGTCGCCGGGGACCGGCTTGCGCCCGATGGCGTAGAAGAGCGGCAGGAAACTCAGCTGTTGCCCTGACGAGAGGGAGTCCAGGTACTCGGCTTCCCAGGCGTCCACGTCGGGCTGCGTGAATCCCGCCTCGGCGAGCAGCCGGCGGTAATGCGGCCGGTTGCGCCGGAAGACGTCCAGGTCCTGCTCTGGCGTGAGCACGTCGGGCGCGGCGATCCCGACCTCGGTCCGCAGGCCGGCGGCGACGAAGTGGCTGCGCAGTTTCCGTCCGGCATGCGGGTCGCCGCCCCGGCGCCGGACGCCCTCGCCCTGGAACACCAGGTCGATGAGCGGGTTCTCCGGGAAGTGGACCTTTCCGCCGTAATCCGGCTCCATCGTCGCCAGGACCGTCCCGCCGGGCCGGACGACGCGCGCCATCTCGGCGACGACGCGCTCCGGCTGCGGCGACCACAGCAAGACGAGGTTGCAGACGGCGGCGTCGAAGCTGGCGTCGGGGAATGGCAAGTCACGCCCATCCGCCTGCAGGAGCGAGGCGCCGGGGACCGCCTGCCGGGCCTTGCGCGCCATCGAGGTGTCGACGTCCAAGGCCACGACCTCGCCTGCGAGGGCAGCGAGGTCCGCCGTGACACCGCCGGAGCCGCAGCCGACGTCGAGGACGCGGGCGCCGGCCAGGCCGGCCCGGGCGTATAGGGGCATGCGGTGCGGGCGGGTCGCCTCCGCCTGGCGGTCGAGGCGGCGTTGGAACGCCGGGAGCTCGTGGACCGCCCGTCCGTGCATGGCGCGTCCAGGCCAGGCAGCGGGTTTAGGCCTTTGCCAAGGCTGACCCTGGAATATTCCTTTGCGAATCGGGTTGGCAGGCCAGGCTATGCCCGCCCTTGGTGTCGCGCGACCAATGCCCATCGCCTACCTGGGCGGGATCGCCGCCCGCTCCGAACGCTACATGCGCGACCACTGGGGCGCCGCCAAGGCCTTCGTGACGCCCGCCGCGCTCCTGGACTCCGCCCGGAAGGAGGAGGCAGACCACGTCGCCTTGCAGAAGCAGGCCGGGCTCGAGGTCCTGTCGCCGGCCCTGACGCGCTGGGAGGACCTCCTGCGCCCGTTGCTCAAGGAAAGCTCGGGGGCCACCGTCGGCCAGCTCACGCGCTACTTCGAGACGAACACGTTCTTCCGCCAGCCGCTGATCAACGGGGCGCTCGCTCCGTCTCCGCCCGCGACGTGGTTCGAGGCGTTCGCCATCCCCAAGGGCACGCCCTGGGTCCTGACCCTGCCGAGCCCGTACGACTTCGCCGTCCGCGCGAAGGATGAACGCAAGGGCTCCTCGGTCGCCAAGCTCGCGAAGGAGACCGGCCAAACCCTGCGCCCCATCGTCGACGCCGCCGTCAAGCAGGGCGCCACCATCATCCGCTTCCACGACCCGAGCATCGCCTACGGCCGCTCGCCCCGCCCCGACGTCGACGCCTTCGCCGACGGACTGGCCGCCGCCGCCAAGGGCAACGAGAAGATCTCCACGCTCCACATCACCAACGGCGACCCGTTCGCGGTGCCGGATGCATTGGCGGCGAACCCGCTGGGCGGCCTCTCCATCGAGGACCCGGGCCGCGCCCCGCCCTCCAAGCTCAAGCTGCCGAACAAGACCAAGCTGACCGCCGCCGTCATCCGCGGCGAGGACTCGCTCGTCGAGTCGCCGCGCGAGGCCGCCGAGGCCGC
>JAXDQQ010000127.1:0-8109 GCA_034667805.1 Thermoplasmata archaeon
TGTAGGACTCGAGCACGAGCGCGCCGAAGCCTTCCTTGAAGTTGTCGCGGCCGCCGACGACTTGGTAGATGTGGTCCGGCGTGTCGAGCGGCAAGTGGTACTGGTCGTAGTCGGCGGCGCGCTGGCCCCCGGAGAAGCGCAAGGTCGGGATGCCGGCCTGGGCGAAGATCGCCTCGTCCGAGTTGCGCTCGTTGTGGTCGATGACCTCGGCGCCCTCGGCCGGGAACTCCAGCACGCCCTGCACGGTCTCCTTGACGAACGGGAGCAGCTCGGCGGCGAACTCCTCGCCCATCCAGGTGTAGGCCTTCCAGGTCGGGTAGCCGGGCCAGTTCATGCCGACCATGTCGTAGCCGAGGTAGAACTCGATCTCGGGCGAGCCGTCGGGCGGATTCTCCAAGTAGGCCTGCGAGCCGAGGGCACCCTGCTCCTCGCCGTCGAAGAACAGGCAGAGCAGCGACTTGTCCATCGGCACGTTGGCCAGCTGCTTGCACACGTCGAACACCATGGCGGTGCCGGAGCCGTTGTCGTACGCCCCGTCGACGGTGGCCGTCTGGGTGTCGTAGTGTCCGCCGACGGCGATGGCCATGTCCGGCTGCGTGAGGCCGGGCTTGTACGCGACGACGGTGTGGATGGTGAGGGGGACCTCGCCGGGCAACGGGTTGCCGACCAGGGGCGCCCGGGCCGCGTAGTCCATCTGCGTCACCTGCAGGCCCAGGCCCTTGAGCGAGTCGACGATGTGCCGGGTCGCCGGGTCGTTGTTGGGCAGGTACACGTCGCGCTTCGGGTAGGAGGTGGCGAAGTCCTCGAACCAGGCGATCGCCGCGTCGCCGTCCCACGCCAGGGGCGGAACGTCGGCCGACAGCCGGTGGACAAGGTCCGCGCCGGCCTGGTCGGGCTGCACGGAGCCGCCGCCGTCGCGCCCGGTGCAGCCCGCCATGGTCAGGGCCACGAGGGCCAGGGCGGCCGCGATCGGTAGGATGCGCACGCCAAACCCGACACCGGGAGGGGCTTGAGGATTGCGTCCTTGCGCCACCTTCGGGCCGCGCGGCGGACCCCTGGCGCTCCGGGTTGTCCGCCCTTCAAATAGGGCGAACCCTGGTCCCGCAGCGATGGCGAAAGGCCTCATCAAGCTCGTCGCGAGCCTGATCTGGATCTACTCCTACGTCACGCTGGGCGCCATGATGGCCGTGGCTGCCCTGCCGGGCTTCCTGCTCGGCGCCTGGGGCTGGGGCATCGACCTCGAGACGGGCGCCTCCCCCACCGGGCTGTGGCACGCCCTGGACGTCGTCGTCGGCCTCTACTTCAGCATCCTCGGCTTCTTCGTCTTCGGCATCGCCTTGATGTTCGTGCTGCCCGCCGTCCGCTTCATCTTCCACTTCAAGCCGCGCGTCGGCGAGATCCCCATCCACTCCTTCCGCATCTGGTCGTGGTACAACGTCAACGGCATGCAGTTCATGTTCAACACCGTCTTCGGCCGCTTCGCGCGCGCCACCACGCTCTACCCCGTGTTCCTGCGCATGATGGGCGCCAAGATGGGCCGCGACGTCGTCTTCAACACGCAGCACGTGTACGACCTCGACATCATCACCGTCGGGGACCGCACCGTCATCGGCGCCAACGCCAGCATCCTCGGCCACGTCGGCGAGAAAGGCAAGCTGGTCCGCGCCCCCATCACCATCGGCAAGAACTGCACCATCGGGCAGTACGCCAACGTGTTCCCCGGCGTCACGATGGGCGACAACTGCCACGTCGGCGCCATGAGCCTGGTCCCGAAGGGATCGGTCCTCGACTCCAACGCCGTGTACGTCGGCATCCCGGTGCGCAAGGTGCGTGACCTCACGCCGGGACAACGGCTGGAGGACCCGGCCGCGTGACCATCGCCCGCGAATGGTCCATCGCCCTTGCCTTGGGCCTGGTGGTCGCCGCCGCTCTCTGGGCGATGCCGCACGGCGGGCCCGGCAGCGGCGGAGACGGGGACGGCGGACCGACCGTCACGGGCGCAGCCAGCTCCTCGTCGGGGCCCAAGCCGTTCTTCACGTTCCCATTTGACGGATCGGCGGGGCCGGTGGGCGGCGAGACGTCGTTCCTCGTCCTCGCGCCGCAGGGCCGCGCCGCCGCCGAGCGGCACCTGAACGACACCGGCCTGCATGACCAGACCGTGGGGGACCTCGACTGGGTCAACGACCGCCTCGCCTACTTCACGCCGCGCAACGCGCAGCAGGGGTGCTTCCAGGTCAACGGCAGCATGGCCTGCTCCGACCCGGTGTGGGCCTTCCACGCCTGGCCCCTGCCGAAGGCCATCGCCGTGCAGGACGCGTCCCTCGGGCCCCGCCTCGGCATCGATGGCTACAACGCGACGCGCGCCACCATCTACGTCTTCGACGAGCGCGGCCTGCTCGCCGCCACCAACGACGCGCCGGCGAACCACACGCGCTTCCCGGGCTCGCCTACGACGATGGACTCCGCCACCTGGTACATCGGCGGCAACGCGACGGCGCCCAACGGCACGCAGAAGCCGCCCTCCTTCGCGGCGCCGCTGGTGCAGAAGCTGCGACCCCTGATGGAGGGCCTGCCCGTGGGCGGCGTGGCGAGCACGCAGTCGAACGCCTACGTCAGCCTGTACGGGACGCTGTTCATCACGATCCGCATCGATTCCCTGTCGTACGCACCCTAGCCCGCGAGCGGCCGCCGGCAAAGGTTAGGAACCGCGGCAGCCCTCGACGCCGCATGCGTGGATTCCCCCTGGCCGTCGCCGTGGCCTTCGGCCTGAGCCTCCTGGCCGGCTGCGCCTCGCACCCGGCGCCCGCCGACGGACCGGACGCCGGCGCCCCGGACAAGGTCTATGCTCCGCTGACCACGGCCACGCACCAGGCCGGGCGCTTCGTCGACGCCAGCGTGCCCTCCTTCGACGGCACGATGCTGCACGTCGGCATCCAGCTGCCCGACGGCGACGGCCCGTTCCCGACCATCCTCTCCGACACGCCGTACAATGCGGGAAGCACCAACCACCAGGGCTTGGAGGACCAGTTCGGCCTGCCGCTCGGCGCCTCCACGTACGTGACGTACGGCTACGCGGTGGGCGTGGCGCACGTGCGCGGCACCGGCGAATCGGGCGGCTGCCTGAACATCGGCGGCCCCGAGGAAGGGCTGGACGGCGCGGTGCTGGTCGAGTGGATCGCCGCGCAGCCGTGGTCGAACGGAAAGGTGGCCATGTCGGGCACGAGCTACGTCGGGACGACGCCGCTGGAGACCGCCGTCTGGAACCCCCCGCACCTCACCACGATCATCCCGACGAGCCCCGTCACGGAGTGGTACCGCTACTACTTCGAGCTCGGCACGCACCGCCGCAACGCCGACCCGTTCCCCGGCTCGTCCGACTCCGACCCGGCGCTCTGGCTGGCGGAAGGCGTCGTCCCCGGCGTCCCCAACGGCGCCACCAGCGGCGCGGAAGACGTGCGCTGCCCCGCCGAGTTCTTCTTCGAGGACTACGGGCAGGACGACTACGACGCGTACTGGCACGCCCGCGACCACCACGCCGCCGCCGGCAACATCACCGCCTCGATGCTCTTCGCGCATGGCTGGGAGGACGGCAACGTCGCGCCCAGCGGGTTCCCGACGCTTTGGGCCAACGTCACGTCCGAGAAGCGCCTGTGGATGCAGCAGCACGGCCATGGCGTGCCCGCCTCGAAGGCCTCGTACCACGAGTACGTGCACCGCTGGCTCGACCACTGGCTCCTCGGGCTCGACAACGGCGCCCTCGACCTGCCGCCGGTCGTCGTCGAGGACAACCTCGGCCGCTACCGCGTCGAGCAGGACTGGCCGCCGGCGGACGTGGCGCCCCTGCACCTCCTCCTCGGCTCCGACGGCAAGCTCGGCCAGACGGCCGGAGCCGCCGAGACGCTGAGCTACATCGACGACGCGGTGGCCGTCGGCCCGCCCGTGGCGGGCGACGCGTTGCGCTTCTCCTTCGGCCCCGTCGAGGAGCCCATCCACCTCGCCGGCGCGCCCGTCCTGCACCTCAAGGCGTCCAGCAACATGGTGGGCACCCAGTTCGACGTCAACCTCGTCGACGTGGCGCCCGACGGCGGCGCCCAGGTGTACGTCTCGCGCGGGTTCCTCGACGCCCGCCACCGCGGTTCGCTCGAGCATGGCGAGGACCTCGTGCCGGGGACGGTGTACGACTTCCAGTTCCCGCTGCACTTCAACGACCATGTCCTGCAGGCCGGCCACACGCTGCAGCTCGTCGTCAAGTCCAGCGACGACTACGTGGTGCGCAGCCCGTACCGCGCCACGAACACGCTGACCGTCGGCGACGGGTCCAGCTGGCTGGACCTGCCCACGGTGGACGATTCCGGGCGCACCTTCGCCGACGATGCGCCCGCCCCCTGGCCCGGCCCCTGAACGCGCCGGCCGGATTCCTGAACCTTCATAGCCTGCGACACCTGGCCCAGGCCGTGCCTCCCCAGGCAGCCGCCCGCCCGACCCCGGCCGCCGCCCGCGCCCCCCTGCCCGGCGCCGAGCGTGCCCTCGGCATCGAGTACGCCATCCGCGACGTCGTGGCCCCGGCGCGCGAGCTGGAGAAGCAGGGCCACAAGATCCTCAAGCTCAACATCGGCGACCCCATCGCGTACGGCTTCAAGCCGCCGGCGCACCTCATCGAGGCGCTGCACAAGGCCGCCCTCGACGGCTTCAACGGGTACTCCGCCAGCGAGGGCGACCCGGTCCTCGTCGACGCCATCGTGCGCCGCGAGAAGCGCCGCAACAAGGTCACGTACGCTCCCGAGGACGTGCTCGTGACGACCGGCATCTCCGAGGGATTGCAGATGCTGCTCGGCGCCTCCGTGCGCCCCGGCGACGAGGTCCTCATCCCCGGGCCGTCCTACCCACCCTACGATTCCCTCGTGCGTTACTTCGGCGGCGTGCCCGTGCACTACCACACGGACGAGTCGAAGGAGTGGCAGCCCGACATCGACGACGCCCGGCGCAAGATCTCGCCGCGCACCAAGGCCATCTGCCTCATCAACCCGAACAATCCGACGGGCGCGCTCTATCCTGAGGGCGTCGTGAAGGAGTTCACCGAGCTCGCCGGCGAGCACCAGGACCAGCTCTTCCTCATCTCCGACGAGATCTACGACGAGATGACCTTCGACGGCCACCAGGTCGCCAGCCGCACCGTCGCGCCCGACGTCCCCATGGTGACGCTCAACGGCTTCAGCAAGGTCCACCTCGTGCCCGGCTGGCGCCTCGGCCACATGATGTGGAACGACCCGACGGGCAGCCTCTCCCAGATCCGCGACGGCGTGGCCCGCGCCAGCCGCATCCGCATCTGCGCCTCGACGCCCGCCCAACGCGCCGCGGCGGCGGTGCTCGACGGGCCGCAGGACCACGTGGCGGCCACCAACGCCGCGCTGCGCAAGCGCCGCGACTACACCGTCAAGCGCCTCAACTCCATCGAGGGCGTCTCGTGCGCCAAGCCGGACGGCGCCTTCTACGCCTTCCCGCGCATCGATGCGCTCGAGACCCCCGCCGGACGGAAGCGCTGGAAGGGCGACAAGGAGTTCGCGCTCGACTTCCTGCGCACCGAGAAGGTCCTCACGGTGCACGGCTCCGGCTTCGACGCCCAGTATGGCAAGGGCCATCTACGGCTAGTCATCCTGCCCGACATCCCGGTCCTCGAGACGGCCTTCGACCGCCTCGAGCGGTTCCTGCAGAACAAGGCGTAGGTCCCATTTCCCAAGGTCCAGCATGAACGCATCCCCCTTCCGCCCGCTCTCCGGCCCGCTCTTGGCCGTGGCCTTGGCCGCCCTGGCGGCCGGCTGCTTCGGCGTGCCCCCCGGCGCCGCCGACACCGGCGACGCCGTGAGCATCCGCTACACGGCCTACGACCTGGAGACGGGCGACGTCATCCGCGAGAACCAGACGGCGGACTTCGCCGTCGGCGACGGCAGCTCCGGCCTGGGCGACCAGGTCGAGCGCTCGGTGCGCGGCCACAAGGCCGGCGAGACCTACCAGGTCACGGTCCGCGACGACCCCGCCCTGCAGTTCACCGGCACGGTCGAGGTCAACCGCACGCTGGCGCCCATCCCGGTCCAGCAGTCCGCGCCGCGCGCCGACTTCGAGCAGTACGTCGGGCCCGCCGCCGTCGGCAAGAGCTTCCCCGCCTACGGCATCTACCTCGGCGTCGTCACCGCCGTCGGCAACGACACCGTCGACTTCCGCATCGAGGCGGACGACGGCCAGCAGGACCCGGTGCCCTCGGTCGGCGCCATCCTCCTCACCCGCGTCGGCGACACGGAGCTCACCCGGGAACTCCTCCCCGACGTCGGCGCCACGTTCGCCATCGCGCCGCCCAGCCCCTTCCAGCCCAGCACGCCGCTCGGCCTCGAGCCCGGCTCGTACAAGGTCCTCGGCGCGACGGCGACGAAGCTGCAGTACGCCCGCTCCACCGGGGCGCCGGACCTCATCGGCAAGGACTTCCGCGTCGAGGTCACGGTCGTCTCGGTCGACGTGGTGGAGCAGGCCGTGCCGACCTCGGGCAACTTCGGCGTCCGCGACAGCCCGCAGGTCAACGGCGACCCGGAGAGCGTCATCGGGTCTCCGCTGCCGACCAGCAGCGAGACCCACACGCACTGACGCCGAACGCCCAAACCGGGATTACGGGGAGAACGGGGACTTAGGTTCCCCGGGTTCCCCAAATCCCTGTTTGGTCAGGGTCGTCGTCAGGCGCGCCGCAGCACCCGGAGCGCCGCGACGGTCTCCTTGACGTCGTGCACGCGCACCAGGTCGGCGCCGCTCCCGACGGCCAGCACGGCCGCCGCCACAGACGCGGCCACGCGCCGGTCGGGCACCACTTCTCCGGTCATCGTGCCGAGGAAGCGTTTGCGGCTGGCGCCTACGACGACGGGGCGGCCCGCGGCGATCTCCCGCCCCGATTGCAGCAAGGCCATGTTCGCCTCGACGTCGCCGCCCGGGGGATCGCCGAAGCCGAGGCCGGGGTCCACGAGGATGGCGGACTCGGCGATGCCTTGCGCGACGGCGTTGGCGGCGAGGGCGTCGAGTTGCGCCTTGGCGGCGGCCACCACATCCGAGCCCTGGAGAGGCCGATGGCGCATCAGGACGATGGCGCAGCCTGCCCCGCGCACGACGCCCGCCATCGCGGCGTCGCCGAGGGCGCTCACGTCGTTGACGAGGTCCGCTCCGGCCGCCAGCGCAGCGGCGGCGACGGCGGCTTTGCTCGTGTCGATGGAGACGAGGGCCTGCGGCGCGAGGCGGCGGATGGCGGCGACGACGGGCACGACGCGACGGATCTCCTCGTCCGCCGGCACCCTGGTGTGGCCCGGCCGCGTCGATTCGCCGCCGACGTCGAGCACATCGGCGCCGTCGGCCACCATCTGCCGGACGCGGTCCTCCACCTGCGCCGGCGAGGCGAGGCGGCCGCCGTCGCTGAAGGAGTCGGGCGTCGCGTTGAGGATGCCCATGACGAGGGGCCGGTCGAGGGCGAGCCGGCGGCCGCGCGCGAGCGGGATGAATCTGGCGGCCGTTTCCTTGCGCGCGGCTCGGTCCATGGCTTTGAGCCTGGAGTGCCAGTCTACCGGCCGGAGCCGTGCAGGACGGTCTCGAAGGCCTTGCCGAGGCGGGCGGTGAGGTTGTCCTTCTTGCCGTTGCCGATGGGGCGGTCGTCGAAGCGCGTGAAGGGCACGACGCCGCCAGTCGTGTTGGTCAGCCAGGCTTCGCGCGCGCCTTGCAGGTCTTCGACCGTAAGGCGCTCGATGACCTCGAGGCCGTTGTCGCGGCAGAGGTCGAGCACGACGTCGCGCGTGATGCCCGGGACGGCGCCTTCGGCCGGCCCCGGGGCGAAGACGGTCTCGCCTTTGCGGGCGAAGACGTTGGAAGTCGTCGCCTCGGCGATGCGGCCATGTTCGTTGAGGAGGATGGCGTCGTGCACGGTGGCCGTGTGCGCCTCGCGGCGGGCGGCCACGTGCGGCAGGAAGCTCAGCGACTTGATGGTCGAGAGCGGGCTGCGCGTGTCCTTGCGCTGCTTCGACGTGATGAGGTGGACGCCGTGCGAGTAGTACTGCATCGGGTACGGCTTGAACTTGCGGCACAGGC
>JAXDQQ010000128.1:0-3402 GCA_034667805.1 Thermoplasmata archaeon
GAGCGCTGGGTGCCGGACGAGGACCTGAACCTCCGCCTGGTGCACCCCCTGGTCACGCGCGTCGTCCTCGGCGAGCTCGACCTCGAGCGCCAGGCCGACTACGACGCCGCCACCGGCGAACCCGTGATCACCAGCGGCCGCGGCGAAGGCTACGGCGCGCAGTCCTCCTCCGGCACGCTCGGGATCTACTCCACGGGCAACGTCGCGGCGCGCTACTGGTACGACCGCTACGACGGGCGGGGCGGCCCCTGCGGCGTGCGCAACGCCCTGCAGGACGGCCAGGACTACGAGGAGCCCCTCACCGTCACCGGCTACTGCGACTACCTGGATGGCGACGAGTCGCTGGTGTACGAGTACGAGGGCCGCGCCAACATGCAGGGCCACAAGGCCTACCACTTCCGCGAGCCGGAGCACCCTTACCTGCAGTTGTGGACCGCCGCGGACGTCCCGTTCCCGCTGCGCTTCACCGCGTCCCTCGCCGACATCATCTGCAGCTGCTTCCTCGGCCACGAACGAATGTACGACCTGCGCATGGAGGAGTTCACGCCCGGCACCGGCTCCTACAGTTGGCCGCAGGAATCGGTCATCGTCCCGGGCGCCGGCCTACCGGCCCTGGTGCCGCGCGTCCCGACCGTCGTCGACACCGCCGGCTACCCTTTCCCCTTCGCCTTCAAGGCGGCCTACGACGCGGCTGTGTCGGACAGCGCCTACGGCTTGGCCGCGTGGCTCGGCGAGCACCCGGGTGCCTACGTCGCGGAGGCCTTCACGCAGGAGTGGACGGACGAGAACGGGGCCACCCACTATGCCTGGGCGTTCATCGTGACGGATGGCCGCGAATGGACCGGGCGGTTCGTCCACGAAGGGCCGCTCCAGCTCCTCCAGGGCCTGACCGCCCCCGCCTTGACCGGCCGGAGCGTCTCCGTCCGGGCTTGGGAGCCCGCAGGCGACGAACGCAACTGGGCCGGCCACTACCTGCCGCCGGACCGACTGCCCGCCACCCTTCCCAGCGCCAAGGACGTCCTCGCCCGCCACCGCTTCGTCGAGAACCGCGACATCCCCGGGGCCCACTACCTCGGCTGGCAGCTGACCTGCAAGACGCCGGCCTGCCTGGAGCCGGACGTGTGGATGGCCGCCGGCTACCTCGCCTCGAACTTCACCTACTCGCAGCCCCCGGTCATCGCCCCGTCCGGCCAGGCGGTCGCCTACTCGATCTTCGCCGTCGACGGATCGGGCCACGCCCTGGCGCGCAACGCCTACTCCCTCGAGCGCGAAGGCTTCACCGTGACAGGCGCCACCGGCTCCGGCGGCGACGGCTCCGGCTTCTCCATCGAACCGAAGCCCCTCGAAGCGCAGGCGACCTGGGTCCTGCCCAACCCCGCTGCGGCGACCGGCCTCGGCCTGCTTGGGGTCCTGGCGAGCATCCTGTACTACTTCTGGCCGCACGCCAAGGGCTTGGCGCTTGCCCCGCTCTTCAGCCGCATCGACGAGGACGACCTCCTGGACAACCCCAACCGCGCCCGCATCCTCGACCTGGTGCGCGCCGAGCCCGGCATCCACTTCCAAGACCTGTCGCGCAAGGCCGCCGTCGGCCGCGGCACCCTCGACCACCACCTGCGCAAGCTGGTGGACGCCGAGCTGGTGACGATCCGGCGCACCAGCGGCTACTCGTGTTGCTTCCCCAAGGGCGTCGGCGCGATCGACCGCCGCCTGATGGACGCGGCGCCCGTGCTGCGCTCCGAGGGCGGCCGCGCCGTCCTGCAGGTCGTTGCCCGCCGGCCTGGCGCGTCGAGCCGCGACCTCGCCGTCGAGCTCGGCCTCGCCCCCTCGACAGTCTCGTACCACCACAAGCGGCTGGAGACGGCCGGCCTGGTGCTGCCCGACCCCACGGTCGGCGTCCGGCTCACCCCGCTGGGCGAGCAGGCCAAGGCGTAGCCCTCCGTCTACGGCGGGCAGGTTGCCGCGCCCCACCCTTTTTCTGGGGGAGCCCCTGCCGCAAGCCATGGGCAAGAAGGGACAAGGGCACGCGGAATCCGGGTCGGACTTCGAGAAGGGCCAAGGCCCCTCCACGCGCACCGAGAAGGACTCCATGGGGCCGATGGAGGTCCCCATCGACGCCTTGTGGGGAGCCTCGACGCAACGCGCGGTGCTCAACTTCCCCGTCTCCGGGCTGACGCTGCCGCCCGAGTTCCTCCGCAGCCTCGGCCTCGTCAAGTGGGCCGCCGCGCAGGCCAACAAGGAGCTCAAGGTCCTCGACGGCGCCATCGCCGACGCCGTCTCGCAGGCCGCGCTCACCATCTACGAGGGCGAGCGCCTGGACCAGTTTCCTCTCGACGTCTTCCAGACCGGTTCCGGCACGTCGACGAACACCAACGCCAACGAGGTCATCGCCCACCTGGCAACGCAGATCCTCGGCCGCGACGTGCACCCGAACGACCACGTCAACTTCGGCCAGTCCTCCAACGACGTCATCCCGACCACGATGCACGTGGCGGCGGTCCTGCAGTGCGAGCATGAGCTCATCCCCGCGCTGGAGCACCTGCACGCCTGCCTGGCCGCGAAGGCGAAGGAGTTCGACCCCGTCGTCAAGGTCGGCCGCACGCACCTGCAGGACGCCGTGCCCATCCGCCTCGGCCAGGAGTTCGGCGGCTACGCGCGGATGATCGAGCTCAACATCGGCCGTGTGAAAGCGGCCCTGACGGACCTCCTCGAGCTGGCGCAGGGCGGCACCGCCGTCGGCACCGGCCTCAACGCCCACCCCAAGTTCGGCGCCCACGTCGCCAAGCACCTCGAGAAGGCCACCGGCTTCAAGTTCCGCGAGGCCAAGGACCACTTCGAGGCGCAAGGGTCGCGTGACGCCTACGTCTTCATGGCCGGCGCCCTCGACACCCTGGCCGCCTCGCTGATGAAGATCGCCAACGACGTCCGCCTCATGGGCTCCGGCCCCGACTGCGGCTTCGGCGAGCTGCTTCTGCCCGCCATCCAGCCCGGCTCCAGCATCATGCCCGGCAAGGTCAACCCCGTCATCTGCGAGTCCGTCATCATGGTCGGCGCGCACGTCACCGGCAACAACGCCGCGGTGCGCATCGGCGGCCAGTGGGGCCAGCTCGACCTCAACGTCATGTTGCCCATGATGGCGCACGACCTCCTGGAATCCATCCGCCTCCTCGCCTCCTCGAGCCGCGTCTTCGTCGACCACTGCCTGGCCGACCTGAAGGCCAACGCGGCCAAGGCGACGGGCAACGTCGAGCGCTCCGTGTCGATGGCGACGGCGCTCAACCCGCTCATCGGCTACGACAAGGCCGCCAAGATCGCCAAGGCGAGCCAGAAGGAAGGCAAGACGGTGCGCGAGATCGCCTACCGCGACTCCGGGCTCACGAAGGAGCAGGTCGACAAGGCGCTGGA
>JAXDQQ010000129.1:0-4416 GCA_034667805.1 Thermoplasmata archaeon
GAGGCCGGGGTCGAGCCCAGCGAGACCAAGGCCTAGGCCGACCTCGGGTTTCTTGCCGAGGACGAAGCTGCGAAGCCTGAGGCCGCTAGCGCGGAGCTAGCAAGTCGTGGCTGCCCAGCGAAGCCGCCGGATCGTCCCAAAAAAGCACTAGGAAAAGCACGCGCCGCAGCGCAGCGGAAGCAGGGGTTCCCTTGCGCTGTCTACCAGTAGATGTAGTCGTGCGTGTCCGTGATTGGTTCCTTTCCGTTCGTCTCCTTCACCTTCGTACCTTCCTTAGGGTAGTGGACATACTTGAGCAATCTGGTCCGGTCGTTGGACCCTCTTGACTGAACAGGGACAAAATCCAGCGGGCAGAGACTGAACGTTTTCCATCCGAACTGTGGGTCCAGAGGGTCGCCCCCTCGTTTCGGCTGGCGGCCGGCCCGGGGACCGGCCCGTCAAGCCAGGGCGATGCCCGGCTTGAGGGGGGCGGCCACGCCCTTCTTGGCGTGCTCGGGGGCGGACGGCTGGTCGGCCCGGTGGACCTCGACGGCGGCCACGCCCACCTCGCGGGCGAGGAAGTCGGCGGCGTCCTTGAGGATCTGCGCCTCGTCCGCGCCGGAGAGCAGGATGGCCTTCTGCGCCGGCGAGAACTGGGTGACCTGGGCCGGCAGCTTGCTGGTGAAGGTCTGCACGAACTTGCCGAGCGCGCGCAGGTGCGGGTCGGCCATCGACTCCGACATGAACTGGCCCATGGGGAACTTGCCGCCCGCGTCGGCCGCCATCTTGACGGCCTTGGCGGTCAGCTCGCGCTTCCAGTTCGGCGTCGTGAAGAGCGTCAGGCTCGCAGGCTGCGCGATGTTGGCGAGCTTGCGGACGGTCTGGATGTCGTCGAGGACTGCCTTCAGGTAGTCCTCGACCGCCAGGGCGAGGCCGTCGGCCGGCGCCGCCTCCGGGAACCTGGCCTCCGTTGCCAGGCCCTTGCCGCCGGCGCGCTCGTGCATCTCTTCGGCGAGGTGCGGTAGCATGGGAAGCAAGGCCTTAGCCCAGTCCTGCACCAGCGGGCGCAGGACGGCTCCGTTCGCGCCGCCGCGCCGCTCGTACCAGCGCAGGAGCTCGGGCACGCCGTAGACGAGCCCGGTCGCCGCGGTGCGTAGGTCGTAGGCCTCGTAGGCCTTCCGCGCATCGGCGATGGCGTGGCCGAAGGCGGCCTTCAGCCAGGCGTCGATGGGGGCCGCGGCTCCCTTGGCGGCCACGGCGTCGTCGGTAGCGCGCATGAGCCGGTCGACGTGCTTGCGGTAGTCGAAGACGATGTCGGGGTCCCACTCGATGTCGACGTGCGGGCTGCCGACGTGGCAGTAGTAGAGGCGCATCGCGTCGACGCCGTACTTCTTGGCGGCGCCCGGGATGGGTTCCGCTCCTCCCTTCGACTTCGAGATCTTGGCGCCCGCCTTCTGCGTGACCCACCAGTTGACGAAGATGCCGCGCGGCCACAGCTTGGGCTCCTGCATCAGCGCGACGTTGTTCATGATGTACACCGGGAAATGCACGGTCTGGTGCTCCTTGCCGCCGAGGTTGACGTCGACGGGGCCCCAGTACAGCACGTCCTTGCGCACTTCCTCCCAGATGGGCGCCGCGGGCTTGCCCTTGCCGTTGAAGGCGTAGTCGAAGAAGGCGTCTGTCAGGTCGGCGAGCTTGAGGCGGCCGTCGTTGACGTAGAGGCTGACGAGGTAGTACCAGCTGTAGAACGTCGAGTCCGCGATGGGCTCGATGATCCAGCCCGCCTTGAACGGGAACTCGGTCCCGAGCCAGGCGCCCCGGCGCACGCAGGCCCGGTCGCCGAACCAGTCGAGGACGTTGGGCAGGTCGTCGGCGTAGCGCTGCGGCAGCACCGTCATGTGCTTGGCGTGGTCCTTGGCCAGCGCCGTCCAGTCGGGGTCGGCGTAGTGGATGAAGTCCTGGTCGGGCACGCGCTTGATGTCGACGAGCTCGCCGGCCCGCGACACGACGGGCTCCGAGAACTGCCGGATGATGCGTCCCTGGCGCGCCTTGATGACGTCGGCCTTGATCTCGTCCTTCACGGCCTTGATGCGCTTGCCAGCATACGGCCCGCATTCCTCCGTCAGCACGCCCTTGTTGAACTCGTCGGCGTAGAGCTCCTCGGTCGCCGTCTCGAGCTGGCCGCGGTCGCCCTGGTTGGTGACCTTGTGCTTGCGCACGGCGACGCGCGCCGGCAGGTCGGTGTAGCCTTCGACGTTGACGATCTGCGGCGGCTCCCCCAAGGTCTTGTCGAGCCCGGCGTCCATGTAGGCCGCATAGTCGAACGGCGCGTGGCCCGGGACCGACATGACGACGCCGGTCGCGATGAGCGGCTGGACGAAGTTGCCGGCGACGACCGGGACCTTGCGTCCGGTCACGGGGGCGACGACCATCTCGCTGACGAGGTCCTTTCCAAGCACCGTCTTGTGCAGGGCTTCGGCGCGCTCGAACTGCCATTCCAGCTTCGTGCGGCCCTGCTTGGAGACCAGCCAGACCTCGGTCGGGTCCTTGTCGGCCACCGCGCCGTCCTCCCAGACGCGGACGAGCTCGTAGGTCTCGTTCGGGTGGATCCATACGTTGGTCGCGCCGAAGACGGTCTCGGGCCGGAGCGTGGCGCACGGCAGGACGACGGGCTCGTCGAACACGGTGCCGGCCGGGAGCTGGAACTTCAGCGCGACGAACTCCAGCACTTCGGCGGAGCCGCCCTGCTTGATGTCGGTCTCCGACTTGTCGACGGCGACGGGCCCGGCGACGGGGCAGTAGGGAGCGTAGTGCGGCTTCTGGATGAGGTAGCCCTTGTCGTCGAGGCGGCGGAACTGCCACTGGATGAACTTGGAGTAGCCCTGGTCGATCGTCGTCATGTTGCGGCGGTCGTCGATGAGGAAACCGAACTTCTTCCAGTAGTCGTGGGTGTAGACGTGGGAGAAGTACTCGACGACCTTGCGCGGGTCCGCCAGCTGCGAGATGTCGCCGGTGTAGCCGTTCGAGCGCAGGTAGTCGTCCTTCTCCCCGCGACGGACCTCGGCGGCGAACGCCACGGCCGGGATGCCGGACGCGTGGAAGCCGGCGGGGAACAGCACGCGGTGTCCCGTCATCCGCTTGTAGCGCGCCAGGACATCGGAATAGGTGAAGCCCCGCATGTGGCCGACGTGCAGGTACCCGGAGATGCCCGGGTAGGCGAAGTGGATCCAGAACGAGGGCTTGCGAGCTTCAGCGAGCGAGCCCTCGTTCGTGGCCCCGCTGCGCGCGGTGCCCGGCAGGCCTCGCGCGTCCCCGCCGCCGGAGCTTGCTTGGCGTGAGGAGGTTGCCCCACCCGAATCCCCCCACCATGGCGTCGCGGCATCCTTGGGCCTCTCGGCGTGGTGCGCCTTGGCTTTCCACCAGCGCTCCTGCCACTTCGCCGTGATGGCCTCCAGGTCCCACTCCGCCATGACGCGCGGCGACCGGCCCCTGCGCCTTGAAGGCTTGGGAGCGTCCGGAACCGTTTCCGGCAGGGATTTCACCCGGGCCGGCGGTGGTCCGGCGTGGACCCCGCCGCCGTCGCCGCCTACTACCGCGGCAAGGGCTACGTCGTGCGCGACGGCGTCCGCCTCGCCGGCCCGTCCGGTCAGGAGCACAAGGTCCCCCTCCTCGCCGAAGGCCCGCTCGGCAGCCTCGCCGTCTTCTTCGGCGACTTCGGCGGCGTCGACGGCCCCGAGATGGGCGGCGCCCGCAAGGTCGCGCGCGAGGTCGGCGCGACACCGGTCCTCGCGGCCGACGAGTTCAGCAACCAGGACCGCCAGGTCGCGGCGCGCCTCGGCGTCGTCCTTCTCGATTCCGCCACTCTCACAGGCGAAGGGACGCCGACGCCCCCAGGCACAGGCATCGGGTTGGGCGTCGACACAGGCCGCGCGTGGCCGGGTCTCGCCCCGGTCCCGACCCGCCGCAGCAAGGAGGCCGAGCCCGAGCCGCACCCTTGGCCCGCCTCGGGCCGCGTCGGCGGGCGCGACGGCCCGCCCGCCCGCGCCGTGGACGTCGACGAGATCCTGACGCAGCCGGCGGCAGCCGTGCCCGCCCAAGAGCCAATCCCCTCCGTCGCGACGGCGCCTGAGACCGTCGATGGCGAGACCCTGTGGAAGCGCCCGCGCAACGCCGCCTCGAGCCCGCCGCCGCGGCCCCGGGCATCAGCCTCGCACAGGTTCGGCTGGCTCGGCGTCGACGTGCCGCCAGCCCCTGAAGGCGCCGGGCCGATGGCCGTCGAGTACGACGACGTCGTGCCGACGGCGCCGGGCCGCGCCGCCTCGGCCGCGCCCGAAGAGCGGCTGGGCGACGCGATCGAGCTGCAGCCGACGATGCAGGAACTCAGGCACCGCCAGCGGCGCGACCGCCTGCTGCGGCGGCTGTTCTGGCTGCTCTTCC
>JAXDQQ010000130.1:0-11461 GCA_034667805.1 Thermoplasmata archaeon
GCTCGTCCTTGACGATGCGCGACATGAGCTCCTTCAGGATGGGATGCTGCGACTGCCGCGCCAGGGCTTCGTAGCCGTGCAGCGTCGTGCACTCCTGCGCCGCGCCCCACGTCATGTGGACGGCGGCGAAGTCTGGGGTGGCCGCCGTGATGACGGGCGCGACCATCTTCTTCAACGTGCGGCCGACGGCCGACGACTGCTTCAGGCGGTAGCTGGCGTCCTTGCTCACGGCGCCGGGGCCGACGTACGCCTTGAGGAACCGTTCGAGCGCCGCTCCGTGGAAGTATTCCTCGTAGGCCCAGCAGGAGAGGAAGGCCGTGACCTCGGCGTCCTCGATGACCTTCGTCGACAACAGTTCTCGCAGGTAAACGATGGTGTGGTCCTCGATGTTCATCATGTACTGCAGGAACCGCACCTCGCCTTCCTTGAGGGGGAAGTCGCGGACCTGGTCCCATGGGAGGTCCTCGACGGGGACGGCCTTCGAGTTGCGGAGGTACTTCTCCAGGTCGAACCCCGCGGCCATGCCCTGCCCACCAGAGGGAAGGAGAAAAGCCGTTCGTTGAAGGTGAAACGATTCGCGATTTGGTCAGGGCCCGTTCGATCCCCCCGAGCGAGGCTCAGCCTCCTTCCACCGTCAGCGTCGTGGGCGTCGGTTTGCCTGGGATTGAGCAGATGGACCAGATGACCGAAAACCGATGGCTCTGCTCCATCTAGGCAATCGGTTCCATCCGCGGACCCCGACGCCGGACGACGGCGGAAGACGTTGACGCAGCGCGAAGCAGGAACGCCGCCGTCTCGAAGCCCCGGTCGAGTGGCGGGAACCTGATTTCGGCGCCTAGGCCACTTGCGCCAACGGCGGGACGACCTGGATGCGGCCGGTGTCGTTGTCGTAGAGGAGCCCGATGACCTCGAGGTCGTGCGGCAGCGCCGGGTGCTCCGACAGCAGGTCGACGCCGCGGCGGACGTTCTGCTCCGGGTCGTCGAACCCGCCGAGCCAGCGCTGGAAGTCCGGCTGCATCGCCTCGTGGAGCGGGATCTGCGTCGTCGCGGCGATGCTCTTGGCGATGCGGAACTCGCCGCGCCCCACGAGGGTCATGCCGCATTTCGTGTGGCCGAGGATGACGATGGTGCGGACGCCGAGCAGGTGGACCGCCACGACGAGGCTGCGCAGCGTGCCGTCGTCGAGGAGGTTGCCGGCGTTGCGGATGACCTTGGCGTCGCCATGCTTGAGGCCGAGCACTTTCTCGACGTTGTGCCGCGTGTCCATGCAGGCGACGACGGCGAGCTTCAGCGACGGGGGCGAGGCCAGGTCGCGGTCGTGGGGGTCCCATTCACCGGCGATGTACTGGCGGTTGCCTTCCATGAGGACCTGGAGGACGTCAGGGTGCGCCATTGCCCGGCCGACCCGGTCCGCCAGCATAGCCGTTGCGCCCTTGCGCGGCAGGCCGGCCGGCGGGGCCTCAAGCCGCGACGGGGGACTCGAGGCCCCCCGCGAAGCGCAGGACCTCCCAGCAGTCGGCGTCCTGCGGGCGCGGCTCTGCCGTGCGGACCACGACGCCCGAAGCGGCGCCCAGGGCCTTGCGCAGGCGGTCAGCCAGCGCCTCGGCCTCGGCCGCCGACGCGCAGCCGAGCCACTGCTCCATCCAGTCGCCCTGGGCGACGTTGCCGATGACCGGCAATCGTTCGTCCATCTGCAGGATGTCGGAGGCGGGATGCCTCACCATGTCGACCTTCAGGGGCAACCGGAGCGCGAAGGATTCGCCCAGGACCTGGACGGGCTCCCCGTACCTGCGGTTCCAGGCCAGGAGCAAAGCTCCGAGGGCTTCGTCTGGCAACCCCTCCACCAGCGCAAGGAGGTCCACCATCGAGCCCGTCGCTCCGTCGCGCCGGGCGGTCGGGACGGACGTGATCCTGGAGCCCGAATGCTGGGCCAGGGCATCCCCGAAGAGCGTCCCTTGGCTGGGGAGCCTCAAGACGACATGCGTGCCGGCCATCGGTTCTGAACCACCCTGCTTGCCGTAAAGATAGTGGTCATTCCCTAGGAACGGGCAAAAAGAGCCCCGCCGTGGAAATCACTTTTCAAGCGTGGCCTCCTGCGCGCCCCCATGGCCCAGGCCGCCGCTTCCAGCGTCGTGACGACGACCGACCTGCCGTTCAAGGTCTTCCGCAAAGGCAAGGTGCGCGATGTCTACGACATCTCGGCCGAGATGGGCCGGCCGGCCCTCCTCATGGTCGCCACGGACCGCATCAGCGCCTTCGACGTCGTCCTGGAACCGGGCATCCCGCTCAAGGGCGCCTGCCTGACGCAGATGA
Organism: Thermoplasmata archaeon; assembly: GCA_034667805.1. Classification (GTDB taxonomy): domain Archaea; phylum Thermoplasmatota; class E2; order JACPAO01; family JAHFTW01; genus JAHFTW01. The sequence continues at coordinate 2,314 of JAXDQQ010000130.1, forward strand.
GCAACTTCTGGTTCGACCTGCTCAAGGACGAGGTCCCCAACCACCTCATCGAGACGGACGTCGCGCGGTTCCCCAAGGCGCTGCAACCCTACTCGGCGATGCTCAAGGGCCGCGCCGTCATCGTGGAGAAGCTCACGCCCCTGCCGGTGGAATGCATCGCGCGCGGCCACATCTCCGGCTCCGGCTGGAAGGAATACCGCAAGGCCGGCACGGTCTGCGGCATCAAGCTCCCACCCGGGCTCAAGGAATCGGCGCGCCTGCCCGAGACGCTCTTCACGCCGTCGACGAAGGCGGACGAGGGCCACGACGAGAACATCACGTTCGAGCAGTGCGTGCAGATCGTCGGACGCCAGAACGCGGAATGGCTGCGCCGCACGACCATCCGCATCTACGAGGCGGCGCGCAACCACGCCGCCAACCGCGGCATCATCATCGCCGACACGAAGTTCGAGTTCGGCACCCGCGCCGACGGCTCCATCGTCCTCATGGACGAGATCCTGACGCCCGACTCCTCGAGGTTCTGGCCCATGGACCAGTTCGCGCCCGGCGGCCCGCAGCCGTCGTTCGACAAGCAGTTCCTGCGCGACTGGCTCGAGACGCAGCCGTGGGACAAGACGCCGCCCGGCCCCAAGCTGCCGCCCAACGTCGTCGAGGGGACGGCGAAGCGCTACTACGAGGCGTACGAGCGCATCACCGGCAAGCCGTTCAAGGTCTGAGAACCGGGATCCTCCCCTCGAAAAGAGGCCCGGGCCCGTTCGGTTCCCCGAGCGCCGTTCAACCGTCTTCCGCCGTCGGCGTCGTGGGCGTCATCGGCGACGACTAAGGGCTTGGCGCTCATGGAATTGGACGCTGCGCAGATCGTGTGGGGGACCTGGGATTGAGCAGATGGACCAGATTCGCGGAGCCAACTGTTCTGCTCCATCTGGGCAAGCGGTTCAATCCGCGGCCCCCCGACGCCGGACGACGGCGGAAGACGTTGACTTGGCGTGGCGCAGGAACAGTGTCGCTTCGCTCGCTTCGGTCGTTGCCGCGTCGTTGTCGGGCAATCCGGCAAAAGCAAGCCCTTCGCTCCAATCCTTTCTTCAGCAAGCCTATAAGCCGACCCCTTTTGGAACGGCCTGCCATGCGGATCAGCGGCGGCGAGCGAGCGATGGCGGCCCTTGGCTACCTGGGCTTCCTGTTCATCCTCCCCGTCAAGCTGCGCCGGGACTCGATGTTCGTGCAGTTCCACGCGCGCCAGGGCGGTGTGCTCTTCGGGCTGTGGTTCGCCGCCTGCCTGCTCTTGTTCATCGGCCTGCTCTTCGCGGGCGGCGGCATCGCTGCGACCATCCTCATCGGGATCGTCTTCGTCCTCACTGGGATTTACCTCCTCTTCGCGCTCATCGGGCTCCTGAAGGTCATGCTCGGGGAGCGCTACCGGATGCCCGTCGTCGCCGACGTGGCGCTGATGCTGCGACTTTAGCGCCGGCGACGCGAGACGACGAAGCCGCCACCACGACGGCCGGAATCGGCAAGACTTATCCCGCCGACGGAGTCGTGAAGGGCGCACGCATGGATTCCCGCGTCGTCCTCCTGGCCCTTCTGTGCGCCGTCCCCGCCTTCGCCGGCTGCTTCAGCCCTGACGGCGGGCGGACGGACTGGGCCTACTCGATGTCGCAGCTGGAGGCCGTCAACGACCTCGGCCGCACCGGGCGAGGCGTGACGATCGCCATCCTCGACACGGGCATCAACGTGGGGCATCCCAGCATGGACCACCTGCGCGACGGCGACGACTCCAATGGCGAGCTCAAGGGGTTCCGCGACTTCCTCGGCACGGCGCAGGGCGCCAGCGCGGCCTTCGACGACGACGGCCATGGCACGCACGTCGCCGGCATCATCACCGCGCGCGGCTCCTCCAGCCTCGACAAGCTGGGCGGCATCGACCTCAGGGGCGGCGCGCCCGACGCCCTGATCCTCTCGGCCCGCGTGTGCAGCCGCGACATGTGCGACGCATCCACGTTGCCGGACGCCATCCAGTGGGCCGTCGCCCAGGGCGCAGACATCGTCAGCCTGAGCCTGGGCGGCGAGTTCGGCCTGCGCGACGCCTTGCAGGAGCGCGCCATCGAGCAGGCCGTCGAGGCCGCCATCGACTCCGGCGTGGTCGTCATCGCGTCCGCGGGCAACAAGGGCCCGGACAACACCGACGTCGAGTCGCCGGCCAACATCCTCGAGGTCATCGCCGTGGGCGCCGTCGACCAGGACGGCCACGTCGCCGACTTCAGCAGCCGCGGCGACGACGCCGGCACCAAGTGCAACAACCTCCCGCTTCCGGGCGTGCCGACCGTCATCGCCGGCCGGTGCCACCCGAACCAGAAGCCCGAGCTCGTCGCCCCGGGCGTGGGCATCCTCTCGGCGTGGGTCGACGACGGCTTCGTGCGCGCCGACGGCACCAGCCAGGCGACGCCGTTCGTGACGGCCGCCGTCGCCTTGCTCCTGGAAGGGCACGGGGACCTGCCGAACCGCGCCGCCGTCCTCCACCTCAAGGAGGTCCTGGTGGACAGCGCCAAGCCCCTCGCCGGCCAGGTCGAGCCACATGACGAGGCTGCGGGATACGGGCTCCTCCAGGCCGAGGCCGCGCTGCGCGCCTACGGTTGAGCCGCCGCCTCGCGTGATTTCTCGTTCCTGACGCCAAGGCTTATGCTCGGTCTGGGCCGCAACGGGCCCCGTGGCCGCGTCCCGCCCCATCGCCCTGCTCTTCGCCGTGCTGGCGACCGGCGGGCTGGCGGGCTGCTCCGCGCCAGGCAACGGCTGGGCGGAGCGCGCGACGCAGCTCGACGTGCTCCTCGGGCGCGAAGGCGCCGGTGACGGCATCCGCATCGCCATCCTCGACACCGGCATCGACCTCGGCCACCCGAGCCTGCGCCACCTGGCCAACGGCGACCAGCGCGACGGCGAGCTGCGGGCCTACCGCGACTTCGTCGGCGGCGGCACCACGCCGACCGACGAGTCGGGCCATGGGACGTTCATCGCCGGCCTGCTCGTTGGGCGGCCGGCGCACGGCCTGCGCTCGCTCACGGGCGGCAGCGACGTGCAGGGCCTGGTGCCCGACGCGGAGCTCATGGTCGGGCGCATCTGCCCCCACGGCGACTGCAGCCTTTACGTCCTGCGCCAAGGGCTCGAGTGGGCGCTGGCCGGCGGCGCCGACATCATCAGCCTCAGCCTGGGCTTCGAGACCGAGGAGCTGCAACGCAACCCGTCGGCGGTCGAGATCCTGCGCCCGCTCCTGGAGAAGGCCGAACGACGCGGTGTCCTCGTCGTGGCGGCCGCCGGCAACGAGGCCAGCGGCTTGGCGCTCTTCCCGGCCCGCGAGCCGAGCGTGCTCGCCGTGGGCGACGTCGGCAGCGACCTGCGCCCCCGCCACGCCGGCCTGTGCCGGAGCGGCAAGCCTGACGTCCTGGCCCCCGGCGAGGCCATCGTCGGCCCGGCTCTGCCGGACGGCCTGCTGAGCATGAAGGGCTCGAGCGCCGCGGTGCCGTTCGTCGTCGCCGCGGCGGCCGTCCTCATGGCCGAGACGCCCGGCTGGCGCGACGAGGACCGGCTCGAGCTGGTGCGCACCGCCATCGAGTCGACGGCGCTCCACGTCGACTCCGCGTGCCCGGGCATCCTGCAGGCCGAGGCGGCGCGCCGCGCCATCGCCTTGGCGCCGTAGCGGCCAACCTTCAAGTGTGGACCGTGGACTGGAGCCCTATGCGCCTGGCCGTCCTGCTCTTCGGATGCCTCCTAGTCCTGCCTGCCTTGCCGGGCTGCCTCGACGGCCAGCAGGCGCCTCCGGCGACCGGCGGCGTCGGCGCATCGGCGGGGGACCCGTTCGAGGCCGCCCGGTCCCTCATGACCGGGGTGCCCTGCGAGGCTGCCGTCGGCGAAGCGACCAGCGACAACCTGCGCGACCTAGCCTCCATCCAGTTCGAGGAGGGCGGCGTCGGAGACATCGACGTCCGCGGGCCCCTCTTGGCCACTACGCGCTCCTTGCACGACGTCTCCGACCCTCTGCACCCTATGCAGACCGCCGACTTCGAGACCTTGGAGATCCACGCCGGCGGGGACATCAAGTTCCTCTCCGACAACAAGACGCTGGTGACCGGGGGCGGCGGGGGCCTGCTGCTCATCGACGCCCGCGACCCGTGGAACCCCGTCATCGAGGACGAGTGGTCGTTCGATGAGTTCGCCGGGGTCAACCTGCCTGGCGGCTCCGTCTTCCTCAACGCCCACATGATGGGCACCGCGCTCATCGGCGGCGTGGACTGGGTCTTCCTCGCGCCCAACTCGAACTCCGGCATCTGGATCCTCCGCGTCGATGGCGAACCCGGCTCGCGGCAGCTGACGTACGTCACGCAGACCCTGCCCGCGGAAGGCGGACCGCTCGGGCCGCACGACCTCTTCGTCCACCAGGACCCATTCACCAGCCAGTGGCTTCTCTACTCGGCCGACGGATTCCACGGCTGGACGGTCTTCGACCTGGCCGACCCCACCTCGCCGCTGCCCATCGGCGGTCTCATCCTGCCACAACCCGGCTACACGCACACCATCCAAGCCGCGCGCTTCGGCGAGCGCCGGATCGTCGTGACCATCGCGGAGGTCGGCGAGAACCTGCTGCAGGTCTACGACGCCACGGTCCTGCAGGCGCCCATCCTGTTGGCCGAGTGGCAGGTCGCGCCGCTGGCCACCACGCCGCAGCACAACATCAACATCGTTGGCGACTACCTCTACGTCGCGCACTACGGCTACGGCATGTACGTCTTCGACCTCACCACGGTGCCCGGCATCCCAGTCGTGGGGACCGCGACGTTCGCGCCGGTGGCGCACTACGACCCCGTCCCGGGCGGCGACCCGTACATCGCCGGCATCGGCGGGTTCGAGGCCGTCTACGACGTCGTCCTGCAGGACGGCCTGCTCTACGTCTCCGGCTTCAGCGACCCGCTCGAAGGGGTCGAAGTGCTCGGCTTCGGCTGCATCGTCCCCGGCGACGCCACGCAGCGCAGCGTGGGCTGAGGCGCGCATGACGCGGCGCCGTTCCTGCTCCGTAACCGTTTGACCCTTTCCTCCGCCGACGCCGGCGACCTCCAGATCAATGTGATGGAGAATCGGCGCGCGGAGCGCGCCGGGCGGCGCCCCGGCGCCGCCATTTTCCATTTTCTTGAGGGCCAAGTCGAAGCAATGCGCGCCCACCACGACGCCGACGGCGGAAGGAGGTTCAGCCTCTTCCTGGGAACCGAACGGGCCCTCGTCGCCCACCGGACTGGGCTGACCCGCATCGACCCCAAGCCCCTTGAATCAGGGGGACTTGGACGACCCCGTGGCCGTCCACGACGTCCTGGTCATCGGCTCCGGCCCCGCCGGCTGCACCGCGGCGCTGTACGCCGCGCGCGCCAACCTGAAGGTCTTCGTCGTCGCCGGCTACGAGGCCGGCGGCCAGCTCATGATCACCTCCGACGTGGAGAACTACCCCGGCTTCGCCGAGGCGGTCACAGGCCCTGCCCTCATGGAGCAGATGCGCAAGCAGGCCGAGCGCTTCGGCGCCGTCTTCAAGGACGAGGACGCCACCGCCGTCGACTTCACCGTCCGCCCCTTCAAGGTCACCTCCGACTCCGGCGTGCACGAGGCCCGCACCGTCATCGTCGCCACGGGCTCCGCCGCCAAGTGGCTCGGCCTCGAGTCCGAGACCCGGCTGCGCGGCCACGGCGTCTCGGCGTGCGCCACCTGCGACGGCTTCTTCTCCAAGGACAAGGAAGTCGTGGTCGTGGGCGGCGGCGACTCCGCGATGGAGGAGGCGACGTTCCTGACGAAGTTCGCCACGAAGGTCACCATCGTGCACCGCCGCGACTCGTTCAAGGCGTCCAAGATCATGGCGGCGCGCGCATTGAACCACCCGAAGATCAAGGTCGTCTGGGACACCGCCATCACCGAGATCCTGGGCAAGGACTCCGTGGAGGGCGTCCGCCTGAAGAACCTCAAGACCGGCCAGGAATCCGTTCTGAAGTGCGGCGGCTACTTCTCCGCCATCGGCCACACCCCCAACACGGCGCTGTTCAAGGGCCAACTCCATCTCGACGAGGCCGGCTACCTCATCGCCGAGGGCATGCACGAGACGTGGACCAACGTGGAGGGCGTCTTCGTCGCCGGCGACGTCTTCGACCACCGTTACAAGCAGGCCATCACGGCCGCCGGCTCGGGCTGCAAGGCCGCCATCGACGCCGAGCGTTGGCTCGAGCAGCAGAAGGAAATGATGGCCCAGGTCCCGAACCCTTAGCAGGCGGCCCCCGTAGGAGCGACGGAACCTGCAACGAACGGCCTACAAGCCTGATATGCCGGCGGGCCTCCTGGCAGGGCCGTGTCGCGGCGCGGCGTCGTGCTGGTCCTGGCCTTGGCGGTCCTCGTCCCCGGCTGCATGGACGTGCTCGGCCAGGCGTCCGGCCCGACCCTTCCGCAAGCCCTCCTTTGGCGCAGCGTCGCCACCTCCATCATCGTCGAGGTCGACGCCGTCGCGGGCATGGCGCCCGACCCGGCCGCCCTGGAGCTGCTGCGCACCACGTTGGCGGAAACGACGGGCAAGGCGGTCGCCGTCACCGGTCCCACCCTGATCCCGGCCCAAGGCGGCGACTACAGCCTGCATGACCTCGAGCGCATCCACCGCGACACCGCCTTCTTCGGCCGGGACGGCTTCGTCGACGGCGGCCGCGCCGTGCTGCACGTGCTGTACCTCGATGGCCGCTCGGCGGGCGACGACGTGGACCACCGCACCCTCGGCCGCACCCTCATGGACCACGGCGTCGTCGCCATCTTCAGGACGGCCTACTCCTCGGCGCACCGCACCGTCGACGACGGATGGGTGGACGCCACGGCCGAGATGGACCAGCACGTCCTCCTCCACGAGGTCGGGCACGCGCTGGGGCTCGTCGGCAACGGCATCCCGCAGGTCCGCGACCATGGCGACCCGGCCTCGCCCGGCCACAGCCGCTACCCGGAGTCGGTCCTCTACCACCACCCGCCGATGACGCCGAAGCAGCTGGTGACCGGCCCCGTCAGCACGACGTTCGACGTCGACGACCTGGCGGACCTGGCCGCGTTCCGGGCCGCGGACCCCGGCGTCCGCACCCTTTAGGTCGCGCCTCGGACGAAATCGCCGTCGAGGGCCGGTCTCGTGGGGCAGCGATTCGACAATGCCACCGAGGAGGTCAATTAGGTCCTCCGCCGCGTCAGGGGTGTGCGGTGGTTCGCGCTCCTGGCCTTCGCTGCCGTGGTGGGCAGCGGTTGCATCTCCGTCCAAGGCGAGGCGACGGCGACCTACGCTCCGGAGCTCCAGGAGGCCTTGCTGTGGAGCAGCCACTACCCGACCGTCGTCGTCGAGGTCGGCGCCGTGCAGGGCCGCGAACCTGACCCGTCCGCCCTGATCGCCCTCGGGCTCGCCCTCGTCGAGCTGACCGGCCGCCCGGAGGCGGACGTCAACATCCTGCAGCCGCGGACCATCCCGGCGCAGGGCGGCGACTACAAGCCCTCCGACCTCGCGCGGATCCACCGCGCCACGGCCAGCGTCATCGACCCGGACGGTCACGCCGTAGGCACCACGGCGACGCTGCACGTCCTCTTCCTCGACGGCCGCGTGGCGGCCGGCGAGAAGGCCAAGACGACGCTGGGCAGCACGCTTGCCAGCGAGGGGCTCATCGCCGTCTTCCCCGACGAGTACGCCAACGCCATCCGCCTCACGCCCACGGGCCAGACGGCGTCGGCGAAGGCGGAGATGGACCGCCATGTCCTGCTGCACGAGCTCGGGCACGCCTTCGGGCTCGTGGGGCAGCGCATCCCCATGGTCCGCCCGCACGTCGACGCCGACCACCCGGGCCACAGCAGCAACCCGGTGAGCATCATGCACCACCGGCCGCCGATGACCGTCGAGGGCTTCGTGTACGGGGACCGGCCGCGCGACTTCGACGCCGACGACCGCGCCGACCTGGCCGCCTTCCGGGCCAGCGCCCCGTAGCCACAGGACATCCTTTTCACGCGGAGGCCGCCTCGGCTGCGCGTGAGCCAACCGCCGGCCAAGGCCAGCGCGACCGGTCAAGCCCAGGCGGGCAAGCCCCCCATCCTCGTGGCGGTGGCGTGGCCGTACGCCAACGGGCCGCTGCACCTGGGCCACGTGGCCGGGTCGCTGCTGCCGCCCGACATCTTCCGCCGGGCGATGCGGATGCGCGGCCACGACGTGGTCATGGTCTCCGGCTCCGACTGCCACGGCACCCCGATCCTCCTCAAAGCCGAGAAGGAGGGCAAGACGCCCGCCGAGGTCGTCGCGTTCTACAACGCCGAGCACAAGGAGTCGCTGCGCCGGCTCGCCATCGGGTTCGACCTGTTCACGGCCACGACGACCGACAACCACCGCAAGTGGGTGCAGGAGATCTTCCTGGCCGCCCGCGAGGCCGGCTACATCGAGACGCGGACGCAGAAGGCGCCCTACGACGCCAAGGCGAAGCGCTTCCTGCCCGACCGCTACGTCGAAGGCACTTGCCCTCATTGCAAGCAGCCAGGTGCGCGCGGCGACCAGTGCGACTCCTGCGGCAAGACGCTCGACCCGCAGGAGCTCATCGGGCCCGTGTCGAAGCTGGATCCGACGTCGCCCGTGACGTTCCGTGACACGGAGCACTTCTTCTTCCTGCTCTCGAAGCTGCAGCCGGACCTGGAGCGCTACGTCGCCGCCACCGCGGGCCACTGGCGCGCCAACACCATCAACTTCACGCAGAACTGGCTCAAGGACGGGCTGCAGGACCGCGCCATCACCCGCGACCTGACCTGGGGCGTGGCCATCCCGCCCATCCCGGGCTCGACCAAGGACTACTCGGACAAACGCATCTACGTCTGGTTCGAGGCCGTCTGCGGGTATCTCACGGCCAGCATCGAGTGGGCGCAGAAACAGGGGAAGCCCGATGCGTGGACGAAGTGGTGGACGGACCCGAAGGCGCGCGGCTACTACTTCCTCGGCAAGGACAACATCCCCTTCCACACCATCATCTGGCCCGGCATCCTCACGGCCTACAACAAGGCCCGCGCGAAGAAGGGGCAGCCGCAGCTCAACCTGCCCTACGACGTGCCGGCCAACGAGTTCCTCAACCTCAGCGGCCTC
>JAXDQQ010000131.1:0-4180 GCA_034667805.1 Thermoplasmata archaeon
AACCGGAGCCCAGCGTAGACGCGCCAAGGCCAGCGCAGGCCCTGCGCCGAGCGGACCACGGCGTCCGATTCCATGAAGGCCCGGTCCCCGTCGAGGACGATGAGGGTCTCCTCCTCCTTGCCCAGAAGGCCCCGTTCGCGAAGGAGCGCTTGCGCCTCGGGGGTCGAGTTGCCAAGCCAGCGCAATGCGCCTGCCCGTTGGTAGCGCTGCCCTTTCTCGGCGTTGGACGTGCAGAACCCGCAGCGGTCGTCGTAAAGGACGACGGCCGGCGACGCATCAGCGGTCCCGGCTAGAGGAAGGCCCTGCGCCTGACGACGGCCGGGGGCGGATTTTCCTGAGGGCTTTCCCATGTCCTTCCTTAGGTGCCGCGACTCTTGGCGCTTCCCGTCAGAAACAACTTGCAGGTGGTGGCCCGCTCAGGGCACGTGGTGGCGGCAGGCGTCGGCTTCGACCCAGCACCATTCCACTTGCTCGCCGGCCGAGAGGCGGTAGCAGGCTGCGCCTGCCGACCTCCAAGCCCAGTCCTGTCCCACCTGGCGCGTGTAGTAGTTCCAGCCGCCGGTCCCGGTCTCGCGGTGGCCGGCGATCCCCACGACGTAGGCCGCGGTGCAGCCGCTGCCCACCCAGGTCTGCTGATCCACCTCGACGCCGAACCCACGCGTTGCCGCCAAGGCGTCCAACACATCCAGGGGAGTCCCGCGCGCCAAGACGGTGCCGTTGCCAAGCGGTTCGCCCTCGGGTCCCACGACGTACGCGTCGAATGGACCGGTGACCAATGCCTGATCGTTCGTTCCTCCGGGGCCCAGCGCCGCCGTCCACCAAAGGGCCCCGGCTACGGCCACCAGAAGGAGGATGGACAGGACGAGACGGGCCGACAACAAATCTATTCAACCCCGCTTGACGACCCTCAGGAATGCTTGAAATCGGAAAAGGCTTCGTCCGCGCATGGCCGACCTCGCGCGGGCGACGCTTGCCGCAGCCAAGCCCGCGTCCACCGACGACACCCGCCGCCGCCTGCGCGACCGCACGGGCATCACCCGCCTCCTGATCCTCGCCGAGCTCGAGCGCCGCCCGGGCACGACGCTCTCCGACGTCGCCGCCTCCCTGGGCGTCACCGTGCAAGCGGTCAGCGCGCACGCCAAGGACTTGTCCGGCCTTGGCTGGCTGCGCATCGAGGACAGCGCCTACCGTGCGACGCCCAAAGGCCTGCAATCGCTCCATGAGGGCGTGCGCCACCTGCGCGACGCCATCGGCGCCTTGGCCGCGCCGCTCGACGTCATCCAGCTCACCAGCGCGGTCGCGGCCTCCGCCATCCAGGTCGGGGACCCGGTCGGCCTCTTCATGGAGGACGGCGACCTCGCCGCGCGCCCCGCCAAGGACGCGCCGAGCCGCGGCCGCGCGCGCAACGCAGCCAAGGCGGGGGAGGAGGTCATCGTCGGCGACCTGCAGGGCATGGTCAAGCTCGACCCCGGCCGACTTGCCATCGTGAGCCTTCCCGGACCCGCCGAAGGCGGCATCGCGGCCATCGACCGCGAGGCGCTGCGCAAGCTCCTCGCCCGCAGGACGCCCGCCACCGGGGGCAACCACGGCCACGGCCGAGGCCACGGCACGCTCATGGGAGCCCACGGCACCGGGGCGCGTGTGGTGGCCCGCTGGCTGGCGAAGGAAGGCCACGCCCGCCTCGACTTCGAGTTCGCCGCCGACCGCGCCGCCTTCAACGCCGCCGAGCGCGGCCTCGACGTCCTGCTGCTGGTGACGCGCGACCGCCTGCCCGAGGTCATGGAGTCGTTCGACCGCCTCAACTCGGAGACGCTGCGCCGCGTCCCCGTCGAGCTCGTCGAGGCCCCGGAAAGGAAAGACGCCGCGAACTGACCGATGCCAGGCGACCTCCTCGCGCAGGTCACCGGCTTCCCGGCCGCAGCGGGGCCGCTCGACCTCGAGGTCCGCCGCGGCGAGGTCATCCTGCTCGAGGGGCCGAACGGCTCGGGCAAGACGAGCCTGCTTCGCGCCCTTGCAGGCCTCCCCGCCCCCCTCGCGCCAGCCGCGGTCACGGTGGCCGGGCAGGACCCGCGCCACATCACAGCAGGCGCCTTGGCGGCGACGGTCGGCGTCGCGCTGCAGGACCCGCGCGAGAGCCTCGTGGGACTCACCGTCCGTTCGGAGTTCCGCCTACGTGGTCTGCCCGTCCCGAGCGACGTTGCCGCGTGGTCCGACCGCGACGTCGCGACCCTGTCCTCCGGCGAAGCCCGCCGCGTCAGCCTGGCCGCTGCACGCGACCGAGGCGCTCCTCTCCTTCTTCTCGACGAACCCACCGAAGGCTTGGACGCCCATGCACGGAGCATGCTGGTCGCGCTGGTGGAGGAGGCCCGGTCGGCTGGGGCCGTCGTGGCGGCCGACCATGACGGCCTGCTCGCGCCGTTGGCCACGCGGCGGGTCGCCTTGGGACCGAGGACGTCGGGCGACGTGACGCCGCCAATGCCTCCGCCGGGCATGGAGACCTTGCTCCGTGCCCCCGCCACCCGCGTCAAGCTCGGCGCCACAGACCTTCCCCTGCCCGCCGTCGCGCTGCCAGCCGGCCTGCATGCCTTGGCCGGTCCCAACGGCTCAGGCAAGAGCACCCTGCTGCTGCGGTTGTCTGGCCTGCGCCACGCCGACGGCGTCCGACTGCTGGGCGCCCGCCCTGAGCACGGCCACGACAGCCGCCTGCTCCTGCCGCACGCCGGGGACCTCTTCACGCGGGCCACCGTCGCCGACGAACTCGGCGAAGCGGCGGGCGGGCCTTGGGTCGCGGCAACTTTGCTCGGCCGCCATCCGCTGGCCTTGTCGGCAGGCGAGGCGGAACGCGTCGCCTTGGGCAAGACGCTCGGCCGGCCCGCGCGCTTGTACCTGCTCGACGAACCCGAAGCCCACCTCGATGCCGCCGGACGCCTTCTGCTCCAACAGTCGATCGCGGGACGCGTCGCCGCCGGCGCCGTCGTCGTGGTGGCGACGCACGATGAAGGCCTGCTCGCGATGGCGCATTCCATCGTTCGGCTCGAGGCTCCATGAACCGCCCCACGGCCTGGGCGACCTTGGTCGGGTTGGCCGTCGCGACGACGGTCGTCGCTGCCTTCCTTCCGTCTTGGGCCTGCGCCGTCGTCGTCGCCGCCGCGCTCGCGGCCCTGCGCAAGGGCCGCCTCGCCTTCGCCGGGTTCGTGGCCTTCACGCTGGCCTTCAACGCCCTCCTCTTCGCCATCCTCCTGCCCGGACCAGGCGCGCTGCACTGGGGGCCCTTCGCCATCGGCGCATCAGGCGCTCTCCTTGGCGCAGCCGGCGCCTTGCGGTTGGCCGCCCTGCTCGGGCTCAACCTCGCCGTCCTGTCTTGGCTGCCGGCCAGCACACTCCTCGACGGCCTCCGGCTGCCCGCCCGCGCGACGGCGTTCCTCGGCGCCGTCCTGCTCGCCGCCCACGACCTCGGCCGCGACGCCGTCCGCCTCGTCGACGCGCAGCGCCTCGACGGCCGCTGGCCGCATGGGCTCTGGCGCAAGGCCCGCGCCGCGGCCGCGCTGCTGCCGCCGCTCGCGGTGCTTGCCCTGCGCCGTGCGCGCACGCGGGCCGAGGCGCTCCGGCTGGCGGGACAGCCGACGGGCCCGCGCTTCGCGCCGCTCGTGGCCGTCACCGCGATGGCGGTCGCCGGGCGCCTGGCCTTGACCGTCGCCGTCCCGAACGTCTCGCTGGCCTACGTCGTCGTGTTCGTGGCAGGCCTCGTCTTCGGCGCGCGGGTCGGCGCCTTCGCTGGATTTCTTGGCATGGCCATCACCAACGTGTTGCTGACGGGATTCTACCTGGTGCCGTTCGCGAACGCGCCCGCCATGGCGCTCGTCGGCGTCCTCGGCGGCCTGCTGCGCCGCGTCGACTTCTCCGGCCGCACTCCGGCCGACCGGTGGGCCGGCCGCCTTCTGGCCGCGTCGTGCGGCATCTTGGCGACCGTCCTTTTCAGCGTCGCGGCCGACGTGGCCACCTGGGCCATCGTCCCGGAGTACCGCGACACGCCGGGCACGCTGCGGACGCTCGTCCTTGCGGGCCTCGCCTTCAACCTCCTGGCGGCCGCGGTGAACGCTGTGCTCTTCGCCGCTGCCGTCGCGCCGGTTTCGAGCGCGGCGCGGTCGGCGGGCGTGCTGCAGCCGGCCGTGACCGGCGC
>JAXDQQ010000132.1:0-4926 GCA_034667805.1 Thermoplasmata archaeon
GCGGTCGATGCGAAGGCCGAATACGTCGTGCCAGCCATCGCCACGGAGCCCGTCGTTGCGGAGCCGTCCATCCTTACGGAGGCAATCGGCGTCGAACCGGCCAGCGACGTGGCCGCGGAGCCCAGCGTGGTTGCCGCGCCTGCGAGCGTCGTCGAACCAAACATGCCATCAGGTCCGGCTTAGGTCCCCTCGGAAGCGCTCGCTCTTCGAAGTTGGGGGAACCGCTCAGAAGCGCTCGCTTCGCTCGCGTTCTGCGCGTCCGCTCCGCGGTCGCTTCGCTCCCTTGTCGCTGCACTGAAAACCATGGCCGGGGCTCGCTCCGCTCGCCGGCTGGCTTTTCAGTGCGCGGTACGGGATTTGAACCCATGCTTGCACCTTGGCAAGGTGCAGTCCTACCACTAGACTAACCGCGCGTTGAAGCGCCGACTGGCCGACCCTATTTGAGTCCAACGGTGAGGAGCGGCCTAGAGGGCGGAGTATCCGCCTGGAAGCTCGGCTTCGCCGTGGAAAAGGGTCACGACGATGCGGTACTCGACCATGGTCGCGGCCCCGTTGGCGAAGGCGGAGGCCAGCCAGTCCCCGGGTTCGGGAGCAACGATGGTGAGGCTGTGCGGCGAATCGGGCATCCCAGGCGATCCAGCTTGCGCGACGTAGTCGAAGTTCTGCGCCGTGCCCGTCATTCCGGCGCTCGGGCTGGCCAAGGCGAGGTCGATGTCCTGCACCTCGTCCTTCCATTCGATCTCCGCGTAGAGCAAGGTGACGTTGGCCTCGACCGTGAAGGGCATCGAGTCGCCGCCGAGGGCGACGACCGGTCCGGAGGCCACGATCATGCCGGTCCCCTCGACGACCGTTGGAGGCTCCGCCAGCGCCGCATCGCGCGTGCCCTCGTCGCCGCCGGCCTCGAGGCACCCCGCGAAGGCCAGCAACAAGGCGGCGGCCAGGCCAGTCGTCCACTTCATCGGGTTTCCGTGGGCGTCTCTCTAGAAAAGCGTTGAGTCAGAAGCCAACTCGGCTGGCGCTCGCTTCGTCGCCCCCCATCGCTCAGCCCGCCCGTCCGCCGGTGCTTCGCATCGGCATCAAGGCGGGCCGAGATGGCTTGCGCTCGCTTCGCTCGCTTAGCCGCTCAGCCCGCCCGTCATCTCATCAAGTGACTCAGCGCGGATTCTTACATCATCGCAGCAGGGCGGCCAACAAGTCCGGGTTTAAGGCGTGGACCTTGGTGGCGCGCGCGTGGCCCTGCCCGAGCGCGTCCCCGGCTTCGTCGTCGAGGCGGGGCGCGCGGCGGGCCACGACCTGCCGGCGCTCGACGTCCGCGAGAGCCTGGCCCCCTGGCGCGAGGCCATCGGCGGCAAGGGCCCGTTCTTCGTCCGCATCCAGGCCGACGACCTCGCGGTCATCGCCCAGGTCCGTCGCATCTCGAGCGTCGGCGAGCTGTGGCTCGAGGCGCCGTTGGGCAGCATCGACCACGCGCTCGACCTGCTCGTCGCCGGCGCCGCGCGCCTAGTCGTCCCGATCGCCGCGGAAGATTCCGAGATGCTCGAAGCCATCGGGCCGTCGGCGCTCGTCGCCTGGGACGGACGCTCGCCGTGGCCGGCCGCGCAGGCCGCTGCGCTGGAGCACGGCGTGCCCGTGCTCGCGACGCACGCGCCACCGGATGACGCCGCCTGCGACGCGTTCCTCATCCAAGCCGACGGCCGCGACCTGGCCCTGGTGCGCGTGGCGTCCGCCCCCACGCCGCCCGACGATGCGAAGAGCGACGATGCGGATGGCGAGACGGAATGAGCTCCGACCTCGAGATCGCGCTGGCCTTCATCGCGCGCCGCCAGGCGACGAAGGCGATGTCCGCCTCGCGCTGGTCGCACATGCTGTCGCTCGAGATGGGCTGGATGAACCCCGGCCAGGCGCGCGCCTTCGTCGAGCGCGCCGTCCGCGCCGGCATCCTCGCGCCCGACGGCGAGCTGATGCGGCTCGTCATCGACCCGACGAAGGTCGAGGTGCCACGAGGGTTCCGTCCGCGTGCCGAGGCCGAGGCCGGCACGGAGGGGGCGGCCGCACCGGCGGTCCCGCCCAAGTCCACGGCGTCCGCGCCGCCTGGGGCCACGGCTCCCACCGCAGCCGCCGCCGCGGCTCCGCCCGCCGATCCGTTCCTGGGTTGGGTCGCCAAGGTCGCCACGGCACGCGGCCTGACGCGCGACCAGGTGCTCGGTCAGGTCGCGGCGACGCAGGGCGAGATGGGTGGGCTGCTCACGGCCGAAGCGGCCGTCCTTCTCCTCGCCCGGCGCAACGGGCTCGATGTCGCGGAAGCCGCCGCCACCGCGGCCGCCGCGCTTCAGGCCCAACCGAGCCGGTAGGCGAGCACCGGAACGAGGAGGCAGCCGGTCAGGTGGATGCGGCCGGCGCCGGTGGCCGCGGGGACGAGGCCGACGGCGACCGCTGCGACGAAGACGGCGACGCCGAGCGGCCCCGACAGGGTCACGACCGCGGCGACGAGGACGGCCAACGCCGTCCCGGCAAGCAGCCGGGTCGGAGCGGCGGCCATCCAACCCGCGGCGCGGCCCGCGAACGCGGACATCGCAAGGTGCGCCACGACGCCGCTGGCGAGCGCTCCCAAAAGCAGCCAGCGCAGCGCGAGCGGCGAAGCCCCGGACACCCATGCCTCGGCGGGCCAGAGCTGCTGGACCGCGGCCGCCAATCCGCTGCGGGCGCGCAGCGACAGCCAGAGCACTGCCAGGGCGAGGACCACCTGGGCCAAGCCGATGGCCGCGAGGGTCGCGAGCACGGGGCGGGCGTCGTGCTCGTCGCGTTCGCCGGATCGCGCGGCGGCCGCCGCCACTGCGGACGTCATGCCGGGGAGCACGCTGGTCATCGCCGCGGCGAGGACGCCGGAGACGACGCCGCGCCGGCACCGTCGGCGGACGCCCGCCGGGATCCGGCCCGCGGGGTCCTGAGGTGGCACGACCGGCTGGCTGCGCATCGATTCGAGGAGGGCCGGCGCGCCGAAGAGTCCCGACAGCAGCGGAAGCAGGGGAGTGGATGGAACGGCCACGAGCCCGGCGACCGGCACGCGGCCGGCGACGAGGCCCAACGCCCCCGCCAGGGCAAGGACCACCAACGCCCATGCGACGGCCGAGAGGCCACGCGGAGCTTCGCGGGCGACGAGGAACACGAGGATGCCCGCCAACACCCACGGCATCATCGTGGCAAGGACGTCGAGCAGGTGACCGGGCTCCCCGAGGAGCCACTTGTAAGGCAGCACCAGGACGACGGCGAGCACCAGTCCAGCAAGCGCGCCGTCCAGCGCGACCTGCACCGCCTCCGGGCCGCGGCCTTCCAGCAGCATCCGGTGCGCCGGCAACGCCGAGAGCAACGTGTCCTCGCCGGGCGCGCCGAGGTAAGTGGAGGGCAGGTGCGAGGCGAAGCCATGCGCGACCGCCATCGCGCACAGGCCGAGGCCGAGCGCGGGGCCGGCGGCCGGCCAAGCGGAGAGGCCGATGGCGCAGACGGTGTTGACGTGCAAGCCCGGCACGAGTCCGGCCAGCAGGCCGACGAGGCAACCGGCGGCGGTCACCGCCACGGCCGTCAAGGGGTCCATGCCCAGACCTCGCGGGCGTCGAAGCGGTGGCAGAGACAGGCCGGGTCGTTGCGGAGAAGGCCGCGCGCCTGGACGGATCCAGTGCGCGGCCATGGGCCTTCGCCGAGCGCCACCGAGTTCGGGCCGTCGCGCAGGCGTCCGTCGTCGACCTCGCCGCGCAGCAGGAGAAGGTGGCCCTGCCAATGGGCAGGATCCGAGGCCACGTCGTCCCAGGCGGGGCTTTCCGCCTGGGCCTCGGGGAGGCGACGGATGCCTGCCGGGGTCTCGACCTCGAGGCGCAGTTGGCCTTGCCAGCGGCCAAGCCGGCCCGTCGCCTGCACGCGGTCGCCGGCGGCGACGGGCGGCTCGGTCGGCACGATGACGCGCACCGCGACGGCGGCGGAGCCGTCGACGAGGGTGAAGCGCGAGCCGTCGGCGGACTGGTGGACGTCGCTCGCCCAACCGCCCAGCGCCACCGTCTGTCCCTCCCAGCGGGCCGCGTCCGCCAGGTCGGCCGTGGCCGGCGGAAGGCTCGCCACCGACCAGGCGAGGCCCCCGACCAGGAGGATCGCGGCCGCGAGCAAGGGACGCGGCGGGAGCACGAGGCGGGGACCGCGAGGCGCGTGGTGGGCGCCGTTGCTCACGCCTTGGCCTGTCGGTCCGGCGCGCCGGCGTATCAACCCTGGGAGCGGTGCGCTTCGAGGCGCATGAGGATGGCCGGGACCGCCTCCGCGACGTCGCCCGCCGATGCGCCGTAGGAGCGCAGGCTCGCGGCGACTTCGCCAGCCGACTTGAGCAGGTAGCTCGCGGCGCAGGCGGCGTCGAACGGCGCGGCACCTTTTGCGAGTAGGGCACCAACGATGCCGGCCAGCACGTCGCCCGTGCCGCCGACGGTCAACGTCGGGTGGCCACGCCTGCATTCACGGGTCGTCATGCCGTCGCTGACGACGTCGACGGCGGACTTGCGCAGCACGGTGACGCCGGAGGCCTTGGCGTAGGCGATGACGTTCGCCTTGGTGGCCTGCTTGCCTGCCAGGTCCTCGAACTCCTTCGCATGCGGCGTGAGGACCATGCTGGCGCCATGCCTTGCCAGAAGGCCGCCGTCGAGGGCATCGAGCCCATCGGCGTCGACGACCGTCGGGAGCCCGCGGTCTGCGGCGGCCGCCAGGACGTCACGGCTGGCCGCAAGGGTAGAGGGGTGGCGGCCCAATCCGGGTCCCACGACGAGCGCGGTGCAACGGTCCATGAGCCGTTCGATGGCCGGCAAACCTGCCGTCGTCAGGTGGCCCGTCCATCCAACCTGGTGGACGATGGGCTCCGGCGCCCAAGCCCGCAGGACGCCGATGGCGGCGTTT